>CAJPFL010000217.1 GCA_905339315.1 Rhodocyclaceae bacterium | reverse complement strand
GTCGGTGTGCGGCTCGTGCACGAAGGAGCGCGCCTTGTAGGGGCAGGCCATCATGCAGTAGCGGCAGCCGATGCAGATGTGGCGGTCGACCAGCACGATGCCGTCGGCGCGCTTGAACGAGGCGCCGGTCGGGCAGACGTCGACGCAGGGCGGATGGGCGCAGTGCTGGCACATCATCGGCAGCGACAGGGCGCGGCCGGTCTTGAGTTCCTTCAGGTCGATCTTGCGGATCCATTGCGCGTCGGTGCGCGGCTTCTTGACTTCGCCGAGGCCGTTCTCCTTGCCGCAGGCGCTGACGCACTCGGTGCAGCCGCTCTGGCAGCGCGTGGTGTCGATCAGCAGGCCCCAGCGCACCTTGTCCGTGACCGGCTCGTTCTCCGGCTTGGCGGCGGCGATCTCGACCAGACGGATGCCGGGGGCGATGGCGACGAAACCGGCGCCGGCCGCTGCCGCGGCGAGGAATTTGCGGCGATCGCTGTGGTTCTCGCTCATGGCCGGACTCCGGTGGCGGCCTTCTGGCCGGGCTTCGGCTGGTGGCAGTCCCAGCAATCGAGCTTGACGGCGGCGTAGGCATGGCAGCTCTGGCAGAAGCCGCCGTCGCCGATGACGCTGCCGGTCTTCTGGCTGGCATGGCAGGCGATGCATTCGTTGAGGCTGTGCGGCTTCGTGCGGATGCCTTCGTACATGGTCTTGTCGCGCTGGTGCTTGAGCAGCTTCATGTGGTCGCGCCGCATGAGGTCGGTCGGCTCGACGCACTGGCCGGGCTTCTCGATGGTGATCGACGGCTTCGGCGTGCGGCCGGGCTCGGCGGCCTGCGCTGCCGCAAAAGTCAGTCCCGCCAGGACGGCGAGGCCGAGACTGCGGAGGATGCGGAAGGTCACGGTACGATTCTCCTCAAGCCGCGTCGCCGGCCTTACTCGCCCAGGCCCATCTGGATGTAGCCGGTCGGGCAGACATCGGCGCAAATGTGGCAGCCGATGCACTTCGTGTAGTCGGTGGCGACGTAGCGGCCGGTGGTGGCCTCGGTCTTCTTGACGCGATACACCGCCGTCTGCGGGCAGTACACCACGCAGTTGTCGCACTCGAAGCACTGGCCGCAGCTCATGCAGCGCTTGGCTTCGGCGATGGCCTGCTTCTCGTCGAGCGGGTCGAGGCGCTCCTGGAAGTTGCCCAGGGCCTGCTCCTTGTTCAGCGTGATGACGTTGCGGATGAGGCGCGGCGTGTAGCCGAAGTGGCCGAGGAACAGCTCCTTGTGGGTGATGACGTAGCGGTCGGAGCGGTTGTCGAAATTGTGCACGGCGACGTTCGAGCTGTCGGTGCCGCGCAACGGTTCGGTGGCCGGCTGCGGCGCCTTGCCCCTTTCGATCAGCTTGCGCTGCATGTCCCAGTAATGCACGTCGATCTTGGCGCGCTTGTCCTGCTCCTCGCCGCGCAGGAAGCGGTCGATGCCCTCGGCGGCGATCCAGCCATGGCCGATGGCGGTGGTGAGCAGGTGCGGGCGGATGACGTCGCCGCCCGTAAACACGCCGGGCTTGCCCTGCACCTGGTAGTTCTTGTCGGCGGCGATGTTGCCCTTGCCGGAATCGAATTCCTCGAGTCCGCTGAAGTCGACCGCCTGGCCGATGGCCGAGACGATCAGGTCGGCCTGGATGTCCTGCTCGGTGCCTTCGATGATCTTGAGTTCCAGCTTCGGGCCGACGAACTTCGCCTCGCACTGCGCCACGCGCAGCGCCGTGGCGCGGCCGTCGGCGCCGCGCACCACGCCGACCGGCGCCCAGCCGCCGCGGATGTCGATGCCTTCCGCCCTGGCCTGCTCGATCTCGTGCTTGTTGGCCTGCATCTTGTCGACGCCGAACACCGAGGTCAGCACCACCTCGGCGCCCTGGCGGGCGGAAATCTCGGCGACGTCGTGGGCGGCGCGGCCGCCGATGACGTCTTCCGGCCGGTCGGTGGGCTTCGGGTTGTCGATGGCGCCGAGGCGGCGCGCCACGGTGGCGACGTCGATCGAGGTGTCGCCGCCGCCGACCACCACCACGCGCTTGCCGACGTATTTCATGCGGCCGTCGTTGAAGGCGCGCAGGAAGGAGGTCGCCGTCACCACGTTGGGGGCATCGTTGCCGTCGCAGGGCAGGGCCCGGCCGCCCTGGGCGCCGAGGCCGAGGAACACCGCGTCGTACTGCTTGCGGATCTCTTCCATGGTGATGTCGCTGCCGATGCGCGTCTTCAGGCGCGTCTGCACGCCGAGGTCGAGGATGCGCTGGATCTCGGCGTCGAGGACCTCGCGCGGCGTGCGGAAGCCGGGAATGCCGTAGCGCATCATGCCGCCGAGGAATTCGTGCTCGTCGAAGATCGTCACGTCATGGCCCATGCGCGCCAGCTGGTAGGCGGCGGAGAGGCCGGCCGGACCGCCGCCGATGACCGCGATCTTCTTGCCGGTCTTCGTCGCGGGCGCCGCGAACTTCAGCTTGTTCTGGATGGCGTACTCGCCGAGGAAGTGCTCGACGGAGTTGATGCCGACATGGTCCTCGAGCGCGTTGCGGTTGCAGCCGGTCTCGCAGGGCGCCGGGCAGACGCGGCCCATCACCGAGGGGAAGGGGTTGGCCTCGGTCAGGCGGCGCCAGGCGTATTCCTGCCACGACATGACCGGCTTGCCGTCGGCGCCGACCGGCGGCTTCTCGACGCCGCGCACGATGTTCAGGTAGCCGCGGATGTCCTCGCCCGAGGGGCAGCTGCCCTGGCAGGGCGGCGTCGACTGGATGTAGGTCGGGCACTTGTAGGAGTGGCTGGCCTGGAAGATGTGCTTGTTCCAGGGCACGTGCTTGCTGTCGCCGTCCTTGTAGCGACGGAAGGTCAGTTGCTGGGCTTCGCTTTTCTCGTTGGTGGCCGACATCGTTGTCTCCTGGTATGTCTCGTTACTTGTCGCCGAGCTGGATGGCCGTGCTGACGAGCTGGTGCACGCCGCCGACCATGCCGCGGTTGAACTTGTAGTAGGGCAGAACCTTGGTGAACTGCGCCTTGCAGATGGCGCAGATGGTCGCCATGAAATTCACGCCATGCTGGTCCACCACCTGCTTCAGTGCGCCCATGCGCGGCATCGACCCCTTGACGCGCAGTTCGAGCAGCTCGTCGGTGAGCACGCCGCCGCCGCCGCCGCAGCAGAAGGTCGCCTCGTGCGTGGTGCCGGGCGCCATCTCGAAGTAGTTGTTGGCCACGGCCCTGATGATGTTGCGCGGGATCTCGAACTGGCCGCCGGGCATATCGCCCATGCGCGAGGCGCGCGCCACGTTGCAGGAATCGTGGAAGGTGACGATGCGCTGGTCGTTGGCGGATTTGTCGAACTTCAGGGCGCCGCGCTGGATCAGGTCCCAGGTCACCTCGCAGATGTGCGCCGGCTGCTTGTAGCGGTGGTCGAGCTGGCTCTGCAGCTGCACCGCGAAGGGATCGTTGGCGCCGGCGCCGATGCCGGTCAGGGTGTTCCAGAAGCTGTAGGCGACGCGCCAGGCGTGGCCGCACTCGCCGACGACGATGCGCTTCACGCCCAATTCGAGGGCCGCCTCGCGGATGCGCAGGGCGATCTTGCGCAGCTGCTCGTAGTTGCCGATGAACATGCCGAAGTTGCCGGCTTCCGAGGCCTTCGAGGACAGCGTCCAGGAAATGCCGGCAGCGTGGAACACCTTGCCGTAGCCGATCAGGCTGTCGATGTGCGGCTCGGCGAAGAAGTCGGCCGAGGGGGTCACCAGCAGGACCTCTGCGCCCTTGACGTCCATCGGATACCTGACGTCGATGCCGGTGTCTTCCTTGACGTCCTCCTCGACGCCCTGCAGGGTGTCCGCCAGCGCCGGCCCGGGCAGGCCGAGGTTGTTGCCGATCTTGTGCACCTTGCCGATGATCTCGTTCGAGTACTTCTGGCCGTAGCCGATCGAATCGAGGATCTCGCGGCCGGCCATGGTGATCTCGGCGGTGTCGATGCCGTAGGGGCAGAACACCGAGCAGCGGCGGCACTCGGAGCACTGGTGGTAGTACTTGTACCAGTCGTCGAGCACTTCGCGCGTGAGGTCGGTAGCACCGACCAGCTTCGGGAACAGCTTGCCGGCGAGGGTGAAGTGGCGGCGGTAGACGCCGCGCAGCAGGTCCTGGCGCGCCACCGGCATGTTCTTCGGGTCGCCGGTGCCGAGGAAATAGTGGCACTTGTCGGTGCAGGCGCCGCAGTGCACGCAGGCATCGAGGTAGACCTTCAGCGAGCGGTATTTATTCAGCAGCTCGCCGAGGCGGCCGATGGCCTTCGCCTCCCAGTCCGGTACCAGCTCGCCGGGGAAGCCGATGGCGGTGTTGATCTTGTCGCTGGCGACGTAGGGCTTGCTCTCCGCCATGGCGTCGCGCTGCAGCGACGGGATGTCGAGATGGTCCTTGAGTTCGGGTGTCGTGAATTCTGCGGCGGCCATGGCGGTCTCAGTTCTTCTCGAGTTCGGCGGCCCACGGCGCCAGGTGGCGCTTCTCGCGCGGGTCGTCGGCCTGGTTGCGCGACGGGCTGAAGAACACCCCCGGGGCATGCAGCAGCTTGCTGAAGGGGAAAATGATCATCAGCAGCGCCACCAGCGTGAGATGCACGTAGAGGCCGATGTCAGCGGGCAGCGGCTGCACGTCGAAGCGCATCAGGCCGAGGAAGAAGGCCTTCACGGCGACGATGTCGGTGTGCATGAGGAACTTCATGCCCAGGCCCGAGGCGCCGATGCCGGCCAGCAGGGCCAGCATCAGGTGGTCGGATGGCGTCGAGATGTAGCGGATGCGCTCGACGACGAAGCGCCGGCCCCACAGGCCGAGCAGGCCGGCCACCATGGCGAAGCCGGCATACAGGCCGAAGGGCTGCACCCAGCCGACCCAGAACCACACCGGCTCGGTAAAGTAGCGCAGGTGGCGCAGCAGCACCAGCAGCAGCGCGCCGTGGAAGAGGATGCCGAAGGCCCAGATCCACAGGTTGGACTTGAACAGGCTCTCGAACAGCGCCACTTCGCGCAGCATGCGCAGCACCACGCCGCCGGTGCTGGTCGGCGCCGGCGTGGTGGGGATCTTCAGCGGCGCCGGCGTGCGGGCGTAATCCGCGATCTTGAACGCCAGCCCGGCGACGAGGATCGCCGTGGCGGCGTAGAAGAGGACGGCGAAGAAGATCGTGGCTGCGCTCATGGGCTAGGGGCTGTCCGTGCGTGTTGGGCGACCTGCCGCCCACGTCATTCCCGCGGAAGCGGGAATCCATGCGGTTCGCTGGGTCCCCGCTTTCGCGGGGACGACGGGGCAGGGGCGAGTCTGTTGCTTAGATGCAGCCGGTCGGCTTCGGCAGGCCGGCGATCTTGCAGGCCTGCTTGCCCGGTCCGTAGGGGAACAGCTCGTACAGGTACTGGCTGTTGCCCTTCTCCGGCCCGAGCTTCTTGCCGATGGCCTTGGTCAGGACGCGCACGGCCGGGGCGATCTGGAACTCGTTGTAGTACTCGCGCAGGAAGTTGATGACCTCCCAGTGCTGCTCGGTCATGTTGACGTTCTCCTGCTCGGCGAGGACCTTGGCAACGTCCTCGTTCCATTCGCTGATGTCGGTCAGGTAGCCTTCTTCGTCCGTTTCGTAGGTCTTGCCGTTCAATTCGATAGCCATGGTGTGTCTCCTAAAAAAACTGTTACAGCCAGGATTGGCAGGTGCTGTGTTCGGTGACGAGATCGACGAAACCGCCGTAATCGACCAGATTGACGCCCTCCAGGACGCGATCGGCCATGCCGCGCGCTTCCAGATCGGCTTTCAGCGCATAGACCTTCAACTGGCCCATGGCCTGCGTGAGCTTGCCGGCGGCGCTGTTGCCGGTCGTGGCGGCATACACGCCGTCCTCGATGAGGAGGAGGGCGCCGCCCGGCTGCGCCGTGGCGAGGCAGGTGTCGAGCGAGGGCCGGTCGAGGGGCGACTTGTTTACGATATGCAGCATTGGATTTCCCTTCCCCTTAGAAGCTCAGGACGATGTCCTGGGTTTCCATCAGCTTGCCGATCTCGGCGCGGCTGCGCACCTCGACCGGCACGCACATGTCCTCTTCCGTCAGGCCGCGCGCTTCCAGGGCCTCCTTCTCGACGTAGAGCTTGTTGATGTCGTAGTCGTCCAGCGCGCGGTACGTCGGCTGGAAGTTCTTGACCTCGATGCCCTTGGTGTTGCAGCCCTTCTTCAGCTGGTACACGCCGTCGTCCATGAAGGCCAGGCTGACGTCCTGGTCGAAGGCGGCGGCGATCAGCACCACCTCCAGCGACTCCAGGGCGTAGATGGTGCCGTGCGGCGCCTTGCGGTTGACGTACATGAATTTCTTGATTTGTCCTTCGCTCATCGCGCTCCCCCTCAGTCGCCGAACGTCACGTAGCGATCGGCCTGGATGCCGGATTCGATCAGCTGGCCGAGGCCGGAGATGCGGAAGCCGGGGGCCAGGTTCTCGTCCTTGATGCCGCGGCGCAGGGCCGCGGCGACGCACACCACCAGGTCGATGCTGTGGTCCTGCGCCAGCTTGGCCCAGCGATTGACGATGTGGCGGTCGTCCTGCGGCGGCTCGGTCAGGCGCGACGAGTTGTTCACGCCGTCGTGGTAGAAGAACACCCGGCTGACCTGGTGTCCCTTCTCGATGGCGGCGCGGGCGAACAGGTAGGCGCTGTCCGTCGCCTCGTGCGTATAGGGGCCTTCGTTGATGAGGATGCCGATATTCATGGCCACTCCAGGTTATTGGCGGATCAGAAGCGGATGTGGGTGGAGGCGTTCAGGTTGGAACGCGCGCCGCGCCAGTCGTCGATCAGGTACTTGGTGAACGGCAGGCCGGTCTTTTCGAAGAAGCGCGGCCAGCCGATGCGCTCGATCCAGTCGGCCATGCGCTCCCAGGGGCGGGCGTCTTCCTTGTACACGCGCAGGATGTTCTTCACCACGGCGGCGACTTCCGGCCAGCGCGGGGCATTGTTGGGCAGGCCGGCCGCGACCATCTTCATGAACTGCGGCTTGATGCGGGCGTTGGAGTTCTTGCCGCCGACCCAGATCGCCAGCTTCGAGTGCTCGGGATCGTTGATCTGCATCGGCGGGCAGGGCGGGAAGCAGGCGCCGCAGCAGACGCATTTCTTCTCGTCGACTTCCAGCGAGGGCTTGCCGTTGACCATGGCCGGGCGGATCGCCGCCACCGGGCAACGCGCGACGACGGAGGGGCGCTCGCAGACGTTGGCGACGAGGTCGTGGTTGATCTTCGGCGGCTTGGTGTGCTGGATGACGATGGCCAGGTCCGCCTGGCCGCCGCAGTTGATCTCGCAGCAGGAGGTCGACAGGCGCACGCGGTTGGGCATCTCTTCGTGGATGAACTCCTCGTAGAGCTCGTCCATCAGCGACTTCACCACGCCGGAGGCGTCGGTGCCGGGAATGTCGCAATGCAGCCAGCCCTGGGTGTGGGCGATCATCGACACCGAGTTGCCGGTGCCGCCGACCGGGAAGCCGTTCTTCTCCAGCTCGGCGATCAGCGGGGCCACCTTCTTCTCGTCGGCGACCATGAACTCGATGTTGCTGCGGATGGTGAAGCGGACATGGCC
>CAJPFL010000216.1 GCA_905339315.1 Rhodocyclaceae bacterium | reverse complement strand
CAATCTCTACCTGCGCTTTTCCTGGAAGCAGCCGGCCGGCGGCGCCGAGAAGATGGACAAGGACAACCAGGTCAAGCTGGCGGTGATGTTCGAGGACAACAAGGTCGAGCGCGCCAACCTCTCCGGCTGCTGGGAGACCTGTCACCAGGATGCGCGCACCATGCCGGATGGCAAGGACGACAAGAAAACCAAATACGTCAAGGATGGCAATCTGGGCAGCGGCAAGTTCTACGACCTGATCCAGTGGACCAGCAAGGGCGCCAAGCACGACGGCTACGTCGCCGACAAGCGCGTCATGGAGGGCGGCAAGGCCCTGGTTGACGCCAAGGGCGAGAAGAAGGGCGACGAATGGGTCGTGACCTTCACGCGCAAGCTGGCAGGCGGCGAGGGCGATATCGCCATGGCGGCCGGCAAGACCTACAACATCGGCTTCGCCATCCACGACGACCACACCAGCGGCCGCTTCCACCACGTCTCGCTCGGCTATACCCTGGGCATCGATGCCAAGGCGGACATCACCGCCGCCAAGCAGTAATCGCCTTTCCGGGGGAACGCTCCGGGGCGGAATTGAACCAACGGGGAGCGGTTGCTCCCCGTTTTTTTCTCAGGAGGCGCGCGTGCGAATGAAAACCAGGACCCTCGCCGTGTTGTGGGGACTGACTTTGCTGGCAGGCCCTGCCCTGGCGCAGACGGTCGAGGTCGGCATCAGGGAATACAAGTACGAGCCGGCCGAGCTGAAGATACGGGCCGGCACCACCGTGAAATGGACCAACAACGAAAAGCGCACCAGCCATTCGGTGCTGTTCACCGGTCCGGGCGGGTTTGAATCCGAGCGGTTTTTTCCGGGCGAGTCCTGGCAGCATCGATTCGACAGCCCCGGCGTCTACGAGTACACCTGCGGGCCGCATCCGGAGATGAAGGGGCGGATCGAGGTTCTGCGTTAGGCCCTGTTCACCTTCATTCGTCGTAGACCGATCGCCTCTTTCCTCTCGCGTAAGTAGCGTGTAAGAGGGTCGTCGTACAACCATGCATCGTCGCATTCCAAAGGGGAGGGACGTCGATGCATCGCATAGTCGCAGTCGTGCTGGCATTGCTTTTCGCGCCGGTCGGTCCAGCCAGGGCCGAAGCGGATGCCGCAGGCCAGGGCAGGATCCTGTTCGAGCAGAAATGCGCTTCCTGCCACACCATCGGTGGCGGGCCGCGCGTGGGGCCGGACCTGCATGGCGCGCATCAGCGCCGCTCCGAGGAATGGCTCATCCGCTTCATCACCCAGCCGGACCGGATGATCGCGGAGAAGGACGAGGTCGCCGTCCGTCTTGTCGAGCAGTTCAACCGCATCGTCATGCCCAACCTCGGACTCAAGGAGGCGGAGGCCCAGGCGCTGCTCGGCCACATCCGCGCCGCGAGCGATGCTGCGGCAGCACCGGCGGAAATCCCGGCGGCAGCCGTGGCGGCCCTCGGGCGCCCGCAACTCATTGCGCCGCAGTCCATCGTGCTCGGCATCTTCTTCTTCATTTCCGCGATCATCCTGCTGGTGTTCGCCTGGGTCGGGTTAAGCACCCGCTCCCCGGAAGAGGTGAACGTGAAGAAGGCCTACGGTTTCCGCAAGGCGATGTTCGCCACAGCCAGCGTCGTCGTCGTGGCTGCGCTCGCGCTGACCATGCCGGGCGCGCCGTATGCCGTGGCGAGCCTCAAACCCGACCGCATCGTGTATGTCGCGGCGCGCCAGTTCGATTTCGTCTTCTCCGATGAGCCGATCACCAGCGCCGCCGATCTCGGGCGCATCCCGACCCTGCAGCGCCTCGAGCTGCCGGCCGATGCGCTCGTCGAGTTCCGCGTCACCAGCCTCGACGTCAACCACGGCTTCGGCGTGTATGGGCCCGAGCGCCAGCTTCTGGCACAGACCCAGGCCATGCCGGGCTACGTCAACCGGCTCAGGGTCAGGCTCGCCCAGGGCGGCTACTACAAGGTGTTCTGCCTGGAGTACTGCGCTGCCGGCCACCACGCCATGCAGTCCGGCTTCAACGTGAAATAACCCGCGGAGGCAAACCATGCGCAAGGCCAATAGCTACACGCTTTACTGGATGGGCATCACCTTCCTGCTGTTTCCGGTTCTCGCGATTCTCGGCATCTACATGCGGACCGTGCAGGCCGGCGGCCTGGCCGGGAGCCTGACCTGGTTCTATCCGATGATGACCCTTCATGGCGTCGGCATGGTCGGCGTCTGGTATGTCGCGGCGATGGCCTGTGCCGCCGACATCCTCAGCCGTTACACCGAGCCCTCGCCGGCAGTGCGCGGGCTGGCGCTCTTTGGCACGCTGGTGGGGGTGCTGATCCTGCTGGTGAGTGCCTTTCTGGGCAAATTCGCGGCTGGCTGGTACTTTCTCTACCCGCTGCCCTTCAAGGGCGAATGGCCGGTCTGGTCGGCGGTGGCCTTCCTGCTTTCACTGACGATTCTCGGCGCCACCTGGCTGCTATGGTCGCTCGACCTGCTGCGCGCCATCGCCGTGAAATACTCCATTACGCACGCCCTTGGCTGGCACTATCTGGCCGGGCGCAGCGAACCGGAGATCCCGCCGTCGATCATGATTATCACCGTCAGCCTGATCGCCGGGGTGGCGGCGCTGGTGGCCGGCGTCATCGTTCTGGTCCTGTTCTATCTCGAATTGTTCACGGGGGCCCCCAGCGACGCGCTGCTGATGAAGAACTTCACCTTCTTTTTCGGCCATACCATCGTGAACCTGGCGATGTATCTGGGTGTCGCGGCAGCCTACGAGGTGCTGCCCCAGTATGCCGGCCGGCCCTGGAAGTCGAACCGGATCGTGGCCATCTCCTGGAACACCGTGCTGCTGATCGTCCTGTTCGCCTACTTCCACCACCTGTACATGGACTTCGTCCAGCCCGGGACGCTGCAGTACATCGGCCAGATCGCCTCCTACGCCAGTGCCATTCCGGCCGCCGTCGTGACCATCTTCGGCGCGCTGTTGCTGGTCTACCGGGCGCGCATGCGCTGGAACCTGGCCTCGCTGCTGTTCTTCCTCGGCCTGATCGGCTGGGCCATCGGCGGCATGGGCGCCGTCATCGACTCGACGATCAGCGCCAACGTCCGGCTGCACAACACGCTCTGGGTGCCGGCGCATTTCCACACCTACATGCTGGCCGGCCTGGTGTTTCTCGTCTTCGCGTATTTCTACCATTGCAGCCAGGAAGCCGCCGCCGAACCGGAGCGTCCGGGCCTGCAGAAGCTGGTCTCGTTCCTGATGGTGGCGGGTGCCTACGGCTTCTTCCTGATGTTCTACCTGTCCGGCGCCTACTCGGTGCCGCGCCGCTTCGCCATCTACCCTGCCGAACTTGCCCACGGGGGGACCTTTTCCGCCATCGCCGCAGTCTTCGCCACGGTGTTCCTGATTGGCTTCTTCATCTATCTTTCCGAAACCGGAAGACGCTGGTACAAGGCGCTGCAGACAGCGTCCTGAGCCGCGTCCGGCCGCGGGCTGGCCCGGCCTCCTCGGCGCCGGCGCCCTGGCCCTTTTCCTCTGCGCGCCCTGCGCGGGAGAGACGGGGCCCGGCGTGTCGCAGCTGGAGAGCCGGCTGATCGATCGCACCGTGCCCGACATACCGCTGCAGCTCTCCGACGGGCGCAGGCTGCATTTGTCGGACTTGTGGCGCGAGCACCCCCTGCTGGTGACGTTCTTCTATCGCCGTTGCACCGGCATCTGCACGCCGTTCCTGGAAGGGGTGCGCGATGCCACGCGCAGGTCCGGCGGTCTGGGCAGCGACTATAGGGTGCTGGCCCTGAGCTTCGACGACGCCGACAGCGCCGAGGACGTCAGGGCGCAGGCCGCAGCGCTCGGCCTGCTGGGGTCCCCCGATTGGGACTTTGCTGTCACGGACCGGGAGGCGCTCGGGCGCATCACCGGCGCGCTGGATTTCTGGTATCGCTACGACCCCGCCCGGCGGCAGATCGAGCACAACGCGATGATCGTCGGGATCGACGGCGGGCGCGTGGTGCGGGCGCTGGTGGCCGGCGGCGGCGAAGGCGGGCGTATGCGCGAGCTGGTCTGGGAGCTGCGCGGCAGCTTTATTCCGATCTATGCCGTGCCCGGACAGACGCCGCTGAGCTGCTTTACGTTCGATGCGGCGACCGGCGAGACGCGGCTCGACTGGGGCATGCTGCTGCTGACGCTGCCGGCACTGGCGGCACTGATCGCGGCCCTCGGCGTTTTCTACCTGGGCGGGCGGCTCCGGCGGGTCCGGCCCGAAATCGATACGGCGAAGGCATGGATCACGTCGCACCACTGAAGCTGATGGAAGAAGTGGAGGCCGCCAGTTGCAAGAAGGCGGCGCTCACTGTCAATTGCATGTTGCTGAAAGGCTTCATGTCCGGTGCGCTCCTTGCCTATGCGACCGCGCTGGCCTTCAGGGTGACGGAAGGCCTGCCGGCGGGCCCGGCCGCGCTCGTCGCCGGAGCGGTCTTCCCGGTCGGCTTCGCCATGATCGTGCTGCTCGGCATGGAACTGGCCACCGGAAACTTCGCCGTACTTGCGTTCGGCGTGGCGCGCGGCCGCACGCAACCTGCCGCAATGCTGCGCAACTGGGGCTGGGTCTATCTGGGGAACTTCATCGGCAGCCTGTTCGTCGGCGGCCTCATTGCAGTGGCCCTGACCGGCGCCTTCAGCCATGGCGCCGGCGCGCTCGGTGACAAGATCGCCAGCGTCGCCGAAGCGAAGACGCTGGCCTATGCGCACGACGGCGCGCACGGCTGGGTGACGGCGCTGGTCAAGGGCATTCTGTGCAACTGGATGGTGGCGCTCGGTACGGTGCTCGGCCTGAGCTCGACCTCCAGCGCCGGCAAGGTCGTTTCGGTCTGGCTGCCGGTGGCGACGTTCTTCTCGCTCGGCTACGAGCATTCGATCGTCAATATGTTCATCATCCCGATCGGCATGCTGCTGGGCGCCGAGGTCTCCGTCGGCCAGTGGCTGTTCTGGAACCAGATTCCCGTGACGCTGGGCAACATCATCGGCGGATCGCTGCTGACCGGGATGCTGCTGCATCACTGCAACCGTCCAGCCGGGCAGCGACCGGATCAGTAAAGCTGCTTTTCCAGTGCCCGCAACCGGGCCGGCGGTTCCATGTCGAGATGTTTGCGCAGCGCGGCACAGCAGCATTCGTATTGCTGGCGCGCCTCTGCCAGGCGGCCGGTGTCGGCCAGTTGGGTGATGAGTGTTTCGTACAGGTCGAGGGCCACCGGCTCGATGTCGAGCGCCACGCGCAGCACGCGGATTGCCTCGTCGCCCTGCCCGAGGTGCATCCTCAGTTGTGCGAGCATGCGGACGGCGTCGAGGTAGGTGTGCCTCAGCCGGACGCGGTGGGCTTCGACGGACTCGTCTTCGCTGTCGTCCGAGAACAGGTCGCCGCGGTAAAGCTGTACCGCCTTTTCCAGCAGATCGAGCGCGCGTTCCTGTTCGCCCTGGCGGAGGGCCTTCCGCGCCAGGGCCTCGGCGTCGCAGAAATCGAACAGATCGACCGAATGCGGCGCATCGGTGTTGAAGCGGAAGAAATCGTCCTGGCAGACGATGTAATCCGAGGAACGCGGCTGCCGATGGAATTCCAGGTTCGAGCGCAGGGAATTGACCACCCCGTGCAGGCGATTGATCGCGGCCGGGAGCGGTGAGCCCGGCCAGAGCATCTCGATCAGTTTGTCGCGGTGGATGGGCGCGCCGTGCATCAGCACGAGCGTCTTCAGCAGGCGCAGGGCTTTTCGCCGCCTGAAGGCCTCTGCCGGAATTCTTGCGCCGTCACGGTAGATTTCCAGCGGGCCGAAGCAGCGCAAGGCGAGCCTGGCCGCCGGCGCCTGGATGAAATGCGTGGGCACCAGCCGGGGCGGCACGGCGATTGGCAGAACGTTGCGGACTTCGTCGAGCACGCGCAGCCCCCATTCCATGGGGACGGCGTCATCACGCCAGCCCACGCCGATATAGCCGAGGGGGCGGCCGCCGTCCATCAAGGGAACCCCGATGAACGAGCGGATGCCGCAGCGCTTGACGCTGCTGCGCAGGAACTGACGGTCTTTCTGAAAGCGGTTCGTGAAGAGCGGCGTCTGATGCAGCGTGACGGCGCCGGGATAACCGGCGCCCAGAGGCATATGGGTTTTTTCAAGGAATGCCTCCCGGTCCTGGCCGACGCAATCGACGAGAAAGACCTCCTTGGCTGATGGATCCAGGAGGAACATCTCGCAGTCGTCGGCGGCGCAGATCCGGCGAAGGTTGTCGAGCGTGGCGTGGATCGAGCCCAGGCTGCTGGCGAGCGCCCCTCGGATGACGAGGCCTTCAAGACGCGCGCTGCCCGTGTCGCCGCTGGCGATGAGTTGGAAGGGCAGCCAGACGAGCGCGCCCTGGTTTCCGCTGGGGAGCGGAAGCACGGCGCAGCGGGTACGGGTGTTGCGCCTGCCGGCGACGATTCCCTTGTCACTCTGACTTGGGCAGGAGCAGTCGCCGCAACAGGACGGTGGCGTCGTTTGCCGGCACCGGTAGACGATATCCCAGCAATGCCGCCCAACCGCGGCGCGAGCAGTGACATGCAAGGCCCGGGCCGTCGCATCGGGCCAGCCGGAGATGCGGAAGTCCCCATCCACCCAAAAGAATGGGCGGAACATCTCATTCTCGATCTGTCCGCGGCCTGAATGCATCCTTCGCCTCGTGGTCCGGTTGGCCGAATGCGAAGTGCCCATTATTTCCTGTTTGGCATTTCAGGTCAATGAGTTGCGTCGATCGTCCGTGTTTCTCGCCCTTTATTTTCCCGGATAATCCCGATACACTGCGCCCCTCGCTATCGATTGGCGCTTCCGCACCTCAAGGCCTTCATGGGAACCGCAAGGCTGATTGGCCTGGCATTCTTGCTCCTTCTGATCCCGCTTGCACAGGCGGCCGAATGGGAAACGGCATACCCGCAATTGCGCGGTATCTTCCCGGATGCCGAAACTTTCGGGGAGTTCGAGGGTTCCCCGCCCTCGGCACCCGTCTACAAGGCCCGGCAGTTGATCGGATACGTCTTCCTGACAAACGATGTCCTGCGCATTCCGGCCTATTCCGGCAAGCCCATCAATACGATGGTCGGCATCGACACTGGCGGCCGCATTGCCGGTTTGACGATCGTACAGCACGACGAACCCATCCTGGCCGTCGGCATTACGCCGGAGCGGCTGGATGGTTACGTGGCGCAGTACCGGGGCAAGTCCGCTTTCGACAAGGTGATTATCGGCGCGCCGCGGGAAGGGCGCATCGCCGTTGACGGCATTACCGGGGCCACCATTACCGTGATGGTCATCAATGCCGCGGTGATGCGTTCGGCGAGGCTGGTGGCGGAATCCCGCGGCATCCAAAAGGCGCTTCCGTCGCCGCCCGGTGCCGGGGCGCCGCCCCCGGCAAGCGCGCCTCAGCGCGCTTCGCAGGAGCCATTGCCGGCGTCGTCCCCTTCCGGGGAGCCTGGCAATACGGTCACCCGGGGCTATGGAGAGGGAAGGACGGCAGCCGGGAGCGCGGTGCGGGAGGAGAATGAGAAGGAAAACCTCAAGCCAGCGGCGAAGGCTGGCGGGCAGCCTACACGGAATGTCGCCGCGACAACGGCGCAAGGCGCAACAGCAGCCCCGTTCACCAAAGCCCAGACTGCGACGGCACCGCAGGGGCTCCCCTTCGCCCCGGGCGGCTTGAAGCCGCAGCAGGAAGAGCCGGAGTGGGTGGCAATCTGGAAGAACCGCCAATTCGATATTGCGGTGCTGGTGGGCGGACTGGTCCTGCTTTCGTTCGTGCTGATATTCCAGGATTGGCTGGCGCGCGACCCCACCCTGCTGACCTACGTTCGCAACGGTTTCCACGTCTATACCCTCTTCTTCATCGGCTGGTGGGGGCTGGCGCAGCTCTCTGTCATCAATGTGCTGACCTTCACGGGATCGGTCATGAGCGGTTTCCGCTGGGAGAACTTTCTCATCGACCCGATGATGTTCATCCTGTGGGGCTTCGTCGCCATGACGCTGCTGTTATGGGGCCGCGGGGTGTATTGCGGCTGGCTCTGCCCGTTCGGCGCCCTCCAGGAACTGATCCTGATCGCCTCGCGCAAGCTCAAACTGCCGCAGTTCGAATTCAGTGACGCAGTGCACGAACGGTTGGTGGCGCTCAAATACATCATTCTCATCCTGCTCTTCGGTATTTCCCTGCAGTCGATTTCAGAAGCCGCCTGGTATGCCGAGGTGGAGCCGTTCAAGACAGTGATCACCATGCGCTTCCAGCGCGAATGGAACTACGTGCTGTATGCACTGATCCTCATCGGCGTTGCGGCGGTCAATCGGAAGTTCTACTGCAAATACCTGTGCCCGCTCGGCGCGGCGCTGGCCATTCCCGGCCGCTTCCGGCTCTTCGAATGGTGGTTGCGTCGCCGCAAGGAGTGCGGCAAGCCTTGCCAGGTTTGCGCCAACCAGTGCTCGGTCAGGGCCATCAGGCAAACCGGCGAAATCAATGCCAACGAATGCCACTACTGCCTGGACTGCCAGGTGATCTATTACAATGACAAGGTCTGCCTGCCCCTGATCGACCGGCGCAAGCGTCGCGAGCAGCAACTTGTCCGGGGTCAGGAGAACAGGGTCAATAGCGAGGCAAAGGCATTGGCTGTCTCCGGAGAAAAGCCGGATGACATGGCGGCGCCAGGCAAACATTGATAATTATCAAATAGTTAAAGCAGGCATTATTGATCCGCATCAAGGCCCGCACGCGCGTCCGGAACTTTAATGCACGCTTTCTTAAAGCCGCTTACTCAAGTCCGATAGGAGAAGGTTCGATGCAAAGCCGCAAATTGGCCCTGGCAGCAGGGTTTTCAGTGTTGATCGGCCTGCCGATGCTGTCCGGCACCGCCTGGGCCCAAGCCAAGCCGCCCGTCCACCCCGGTACGCCGGAAGAGGACATCCGCTACAAGGGCGCGCCGGTGCCGATCAAGCCGGGCGACGTGCAGACGACGCTTACGCCTGGCGCCCCCCCGGTGAGCCCCGAGGAATTCACCCGCGCCAAGCAGATCTACTTCGAACGCTGCGCCGGTTGCCACGGCGTGCTGCGCAAGGGCGCTACCGGTAAGCCGCTGACGCCGGACATCACCCTGCCGAAGGGCACCGAATACCTGAAGGTCTTCATCGCCTACGGCACACCCGCCGGCATGCCGAACTGGGGCACCTCGGGCGAACTGACCGAGAAGGACGTCGACCTGATGGCGCGCTTCCTGCAGCACGAGCCGCCCACCCCGCCGGAGTTTGGCCTGAAGGAAATGAAGGCCTCCTGGAAGGTGCATGTG
>CAJPFL010000215.1 GCA_905339315.1 Rhodocyclaceae bacterium | reverse complement strand
CGGTAGACGAGGTTGAAGTCGTGGAAATCGCGCCCGGCGGCGCCGAGGATCAGGATGCGGCGGCTCATGCGTACTTCAGGCGGTAGGCGGATTCGGCACCTGGCGGCACGGCCTTGATGCGGTTGAACTTGATGCCCTTGCCGCCCTGCGCCGCCTGCTTCACCGCGCCGGTGACCACGATCTCGTAGGGCCGCGCATGGTCTTCGCCCAGCTTGCTGGCGGCGTTCACCTCGGCGCCGAAGACGTCGCTGTCGCCGATGCGCAGCATGTCGCCGTAGCCGAGGCCGATGCACAGCAGCACCTCCTCCGCCTTCGGCCGCTTGCGGTTGTAGTCGCGCGCGCAGCGCTGCATGGCAATCGAGCAGGCGATGGCCTCGTCCACGTCGCGGAAGATGACCAGCTGGGAGTCGCCCTCCACCTTGAGCAGGATGCCGCTGTGCTCCTCGATCAGCGGCACCAGCAGGCGGTTCGCTTCGTAGATGGTCTGCAGGAAATGGATGATGCCGAAGTCGGCGACGCGGCGCGAGAAGCCGGAGAGGTCGGTGAACATCACCGCCCAGCGCTCGCCGAAGAGGTTCCAGATTTTCTCGTCGATGCGTGCCTGGTCGGCCTTCGGCCTGAGGCGTTCCTCGATGAGTTTTTCCAGCCGGTCCTGCGACGCTGTCGACGCGACGCGGTAGATGAAGGCCATGCTCCGCTCCGTGCTGATGGGAGCGGATATTGTAGCCGCCTACTTGCGGAACAGCCGCTCGGCGTTGCGGAAGGCGATCTTCTCGGCGACCTCCTGCGGCAGCTCGGCCAGCCAGTCACGGTAGCCGTTCATGATCGAGGCGTACTGGGCCCAGCGCTCGTTCACCCAGGTGTCGGAGCCGACGATGAAGCGGTCGGGGTATTGCTCGAACAGCCGCCGCCAGGCGGGCTTCAGCCTGCCGGCTTCGGTGACGTCGTAGCGGTAGGACAGCTCGCCCCACAGGTTGGGGTATTTCTTCAGGTATTTCTCGATCATTTCCGGCGCCGTGGTGAAGCCGGTGTGCGCCCAGACGATCCTCACCTTCGGGTTGTGGGCGAAGAGGATGTCCACCGCCGCGTCGTCGGA
>CAJPFL010000214.1 GCA_905339315.1 Rhodocyclaceae bacterium | reverse complement strand
TGGATGATGCGGGTGAAGCTGTCGGTCCAGAATTTCATCCTCTTCTCCTCAGGTTCGTCCCTTCTTCGTGAAGTCCCTCAGCCTGAATCCCAGCAGCCAGAGCGTGCCGAAATAGGCAGTGGCGCCTCCCGCCACCAGTGCCGCCAGGCGCACGACGCGATCCAGTGGCGGCGCGTCGATCCATTTTGCCGGCCCGCCCATGCCGAACCACAGCACGAGGCCCATCGCGAGCAGGGCCACGGCAAGTTTCAATCCGAAAACCGACCAGCCCGGTTGCGGCTGATAATCCCCGCGGCGGCGCAGGCCGCGCCAGAGCAGGGCGGCGTTGAGACAGGACGCCAGCCCGATCGACAGCGCCAGGCCGGCATGCTGCAGTGGCACGATGAAGGCGGCGTTCATCGCCTGCGTGGTGGCCAGCGTGACCAGCGCAATCTTCACCGGCGTGCGGATATTCTGCCGCGCGTAGAAGCCCGGCGCCAGCACCTTGACGAGAATCAGTCCGGTCAGCCCCACGCTGTAGGCCACCAGGGCATCGCGCGTCTTCAGCACGTCGTCCGCCTGGAAGGCGCCATAGTTGAATAGCGTGGCGAGCAGCGGCACTGCGAGCAGCGCCAGCGCCAGTGCTGCCGGCAGGGTCAGCAGGAAGGTCAGCCGCAGCCCCCAGTCGAGCAGGGCGGAGAATTCGCTGCGATCGTTTTCGGCATGGCTCCTGGAGAGACTTGGCAAGAGGATGGTGCCGAGCGCGGCGCCAAGCAGGCCGGCGGGGAACTCCATCATCCGGTCGGCGTAGTAGAGCCAGGAAACGCTGCCACTCGGCAGGAAGGAGGCGAAGATCGTGTTGATGAGCAGTGAAATTTGCGTCACCGACACGCCGAGCAGCGCCGGCAGCATCAGCCTGAAGATGCGCCGGACGCCATCATCCCCGAGCGAGAGGGAGAGGCGCGGCAGCATGCCGATCCTCGCCAGGAAGGGCAGTTGCAGGGCGAGCTGGAGGGCGCCGCCGAGGAGCACCGCCCAGGCCAGCGCCAGCACCGGCGGGTCGAAATACGGTGCGGCAAAAAGCGCCATGCCGATGAAGGACAGGTTGAGCAGCACCGGGGTGAAGGCCGGCACGGCAAAGCGGCTCCAGGTATTGAGAATGCCGCCGGCCAGCGATACCAGCGAGATGAACAGGATGTAGGGGAAGGCGATGCGCGTCAGTTCGACCGTCAACTCGAACTTGGCAGCATCGGCGGCGAAGCCGGGCGCCGAGATGTAGATCAGGATCGGCGTCAGGGCGATGCCCAGCAGCGTCACTGCCAGCAGAGCCAGGAAGAGCAGGGTGGCAACATGATCTGCCAGGAGCCGGGTATCTTCCGCCACGCGCGTGTTCTTGTATTCGGCCAGGATCGGCACGAAGGCCTGCGAGAAGGCGCCTTCGGCGAACATGCGCCGCAACAGGTTGGGCAGGCGGAAGGCGACGAAGAAGGCGTCGGTGGCGGCCCCGGCGCCAAAGGCCCGGGCGATGACGAAGTCGCGCACGAAGCCCAGGATGCGCGACAGCAGCGTCATGCTGCTGACCGTGGCGAGGGCCTTGAGCAGATTCATGACGCTATGGTATCGGCTTTGGCGACCCCTCGCGCAGCTTGCAATCTGGCTGGAAAGGGCCTAAAATCCGCCCCTTTTCCAAGCCTTAGCAGATTTCACATGGCCAATACCGTACAAGCCCGCAAGCGTGCCCGTCAGGCGATCAAGCGCCGCGCGCTCAATTTCAGCCAGCGCTCCGAACTGCGCACTGCCATCAAGAGCGTGCGCAAGGCGATTGCCAGCGGCGACAAGGCGGCCGCCCAGAAAGTCCTCAGCGAGTCGATGGGCACCATCGACAGCATTGCCGACAAGAAGATCATTCACAAGAACAAGGCGGCTCGCCACAAGAGCCGCCTGTCTGCCGCCATCAAGGCGCTGTAAGACCCGGCAAGACCCTGCCAATGAATGGCGACCGGTTCCGGTCGCCATTTTGTTTCTCGGCCGTGCCCTTGGTGCCACCTGGCTGAGGCGAATTCGGCCTGCAACCCCGCAAGCCCGTTTCACGGGTTCGTGGTTCAGTCGTCTGTTTTTTCGCCCGGTCGTCCCGTGTTGATTACCTGAAGTTGGTTGTCCTTGGCGAAGCTGGCGAGGAAATTGTAGGCCATCGGTTCAACCTCATAGAGGCGGGTGGCGACATACACGCATTTCTCGCCGAGGTGCAGGCCTGGCCTGACGTAGGGGGAATAGCTCATGCGGTGATCGGCGCCAAAGGCCGACATGATGCCGCATAGGCGTTCGGCCCAGTCGCTGGGGCGGAATTTCTTTCCATCCAGCGTCAAGCCGACGATGATGAAATTTTCTGGGCGCTTCTCTGACATGGGGCCTGGCGGTTGCTGTACTAGACGCGCCCGACGCATTGCGTTTTATATACCGGCATGTGGTAGCGCCTGCCGGAAAAGAAGCCGTAATCTTATCAGAAACCCCCAATTCCCTTATACCTGCATCAGTTGATTTGAATGCCTGTGCATGAAATGTGGAATCTGCTCAAAAAATAGTCTGCAGGACAAATCACAAGTAAAATTAAGACCCTAGCTTGTATTTTTCGGAATGGGTGCATATACTGCAAAAATCCCATTGACCCATATAGGGTTTACATGCAGGCACCACTACTCACTAAATTTGGCTTCCGTATCAGGACGCGGGTTGGGCTTGTTGTGGATAACCTGTTGATACCTGGACGCGATGCGGCCGAGGCTGAGCGCAAGCTGCGCCAGATTTACCGCGACTGCGAAATCCTCGGCAGGAGTTGCCAGCAGCCCGCCGCGAAGGCGGCGACTGCCAGCTACGAAGACGTGATCGCCCTGATCACGCGCTGAAATCGGGTCAAACAAAACCTTTCGACGCCAACTCGTCCGCAAGGGCAGCGTAGTCCTGCGCGCCGCGCGAAGAGGCTGCGTGGCTGAAGATGTCCCGGTTGCAGGCCGGTGCTTCGGCAATGGCGACATTCTCCGAGATCACGGTTTCGCACACCTCCTCGCCAAACTGGCTGCTGAGGCGTTTCTGGATTTCAAAGCACATGTTGCGGCGCCGGTCGAAGCGGGTCAGCAAATAGCGGCGCTCGACGCGGCGTTTGAGCACCGGTTCGAGTGCCTGCAAGGTGCGCTCCACCTGCAGCGCACCGCGCAGGGCGAGGAAATCGGATGAAATCGGCACCAGCAGCCGGTCGGCTGCGAACACCGCGTTGAGGGAGAGCACGCCGAGGAAGGGGCAGCAATCGATTACCACGCTGCGCTCGTCCCGGTCGGTGCCAAGTTCGTTGAGTCCCTGGTTGAGACGATTGAGGATGGTCGGCCCCTTGCCGAACACCGAGTCGACCTTGATGAGTTCGGCATGGGCCGGGACGAGGTTGCCGATACCCTCCCAGCCGACCTCCAGTTCGGCCAGCGGGCGCCCGTTCTGGTAAAAGGCAAAGATGCTGCCGGAAACATCGCCCAGCGCCTGGCCGTGCACTGCCGACAGGTGTGCCTGCGGGTCGAGGTCGACCAGAAGAACCCGCTGCTTCCGCCGCGCCATGGCGGCGGCGAGATTGAGCACGGTCGTCGTCTTGCCGACCCCGCCCTTCTGGTTGAAAACGGCGATGCGAGCCATGGTGGCCAGTATATACAAGCAGGGCTTTTTCACTTAATATGGCCATGTGAGCAAGGCGGCGCGAGCCGCCTTTCGCTTTTTGCAGTGGATATTCGCTGTCACGATCATGTCGCACCTGATGAACACCTATGCCCGGTTGCCCGTGGCTTTCACGCACGGACAGGGCGCCAAAGTCTTCGACGAGTCCGGCCGCAGCTATCTGGATGCGCTGGCGGGCATCGCTGTCTCGACGCTGGGCCACGCGCATCCGCGCCTCGTCAAGGCCATTGCCGACCAGGCCGGGCGCATCCTGCACGCCTCGAACATTTATCGCATCCGCGAGCAGGAGCAACTGGGCGACCGGCTGGCTGCGCTGTCGGGCATGGACGAGGTGTTCCTCTGCAACTCCGGTTGCGAAGCCAACGAGGCTGCCATCAAGCTGGCGCGCATGTTCGGCCACCAGAAGGGCATCGATTCTCCCGCCATCGTCGTCATGGAAAAGGCCTTCCACGGCCGTACGCTGGCCACGCTGTCCGCCACCGGCAACCGCAAGGTGCAGGCCGGATTCGAGCCCCTGGTCGGGGGCTTCGTGCGCGTGCCCTTCGACGACCTCGCCGCCGTCGAGAACATCGCCGCCAACAACGTCGTCGCCGTCCTGCTCGAGCCGATCCAGGGCGAGGGCGGCATCAACGTCGCGCATCCGGAATACCTGCAGGGCCTGCGCCGCATTTGCGACGAGCGCGGCTGGCTGCTGATGTTCGACGAAATTCAGTGCGGCCTCGGCCGCACCGGTTACTGGTTCGCCTGCCAGCACGCCGGCGTCAAGCCGGATGTGATGACGCTAGCCAAGGGCCTCGGCTCGGGCGTGCCGATCGGCGCCTGCCTGGCCACCGGTCCCGCCGCCGGCGTGTTCAAGCCGGGCAACCACGGCTCCACCTTCGGCGGCAATCCGCTCGCCTGCACGGCCGCGCTGACCACGCTCGCGGTGATCGAGGAGGAGGGCCTGCTCCATCGCGCTGCCGCGCTTGGCGAGAAACTGCGCGCCGACTTTGCCGGGGCGCTGGCAGGCCAGGCCGGCATCGTGTCCATCCGCGGCGATGGCCTGATGATCGGCATCGAGCTGGATCGCCCCTGCGGCGAGCTGGTGACACGGGCGCTGGAGCGCGGGCTGCTCATCAACGTCACGGCGGAGAGGGTGGTCCGGCTGCTGCCGGCGCTTGTCTTCACTGACAAGGACGCGCAGGAGCTGGTTTCCATCCTGTCTACGCTGATAAGCGAATTCCTGGCCTGAGGACGGTCCGCCATGGCCGCACCGAAGCATTTCTTGCAGCTGAAGGATTTTTCCCGCGACGAGCTGGAACACGTCTTTGCCCGCACGCGCTGGATCAAGGGTCAGTTCAAGCGCTACGAGCCCTACCATCCGCTGTTCGACCGTACGCTGGTGATGATCTTCGAGAAGCAGAGCACGCGCACGCGGCTTTCCTTCGAGGCCGGCATGCACCAGCTCGGCGGTTCGGCGATCTTCCTCAGCACGCGCGACTCGCAGCTTGGCCGCGGCGAGCCGGTGGAGGACGCTGCCCAGGTGATTTCACGCATGTGCGACATCGTCATGATTCGCACGTTCGAGCAGGACATCATCGAGCGCTTCGCGCGGCATTCGCGCGTGCCCGTCATCAACGGCCTGACCAACGAGTACCATCCCTGCCAGATCCTTGCAGACATCTACACCTTCATCGAACATCGCGGCGCAATCGAAGGGAAGACCGTGGCCTGGATCGGCGACTCCAACAACGTCTGCAACACCTGGCTGCAGGCCGCAGAGGTGTTCGGCTTCAATGTGCATGTATCGACGCCGCCCGGCTACGAAGTCGAACCGGAGCGTGCCGGCCTCTACGGCACCGACCACTATGAGGAGTTTGCCGATCCGATGGAGGCCGTATGCGGCGCCGACCTCGTTACCACCGACGTGTGGACCTCGATGGGATTCGAGGCGGAGAACGAGACGCGCCGCCGCGACTTCGGGGACTGGCAGGTGGACGCCGAGATGATGCGGCAGGCGAGACCTGATGCCCTGTTCATGCACTGCCTGCCCGCGCATCGCGGCGAGGAGGTGGCTGCAGAAGTCATCGACGGCTCGCAGAGCGTGGTCTGGGACGAGGCCGAGAACCGGCTGCATACCCAGAAGGCGCTGATGGAGTATCTGCTCCTGGGCCGAGTCAATCCCTGAAACATAGAAAAGCAAACATGAGCAAAGCGAAGAAGACATCCTCCGGCGTCAAGAAGGTCGTGCTGGCCTACTCGGGCGGCCTCGATACCTCCGTCATCCTGAAGTGGCTGCAGGACACCTACGGCTGCGAGGTGGTCACGTTCACCGCCGACCTCGGCCAGGGCGAGGAGCTCGAGCCGGCGCGCGCCAAGGCGTTGCAGTTCGGCATCAGGAAGCAGAACATCTTCATCGACGACCTGCGTGAGGAGTTCGTGCGCGATTTCGTTTTCCCGATGTTCCGCTGCAACACCGTCTATGAGGGCGAGTATCTGCTCGGCACCTCGATCGCGCGGCCGCTCATCGCCAAGCGGCTGGTGGAGATCGCCCGCAAGACCGGCGCCGACGCCATCTCGCACGGCGCCACCGGCAAGGGCAACGACCAGGTGCGCTTCGAACTGGGTGCCTACGCGCTGATGCCCAACGTCAAGGTCATCGCCCCCTGGCGTGAGTGGGACCTGCTCTCGCGCGAGAAGCTCATGGCCTACGCCGAGACGCACGGCATCCCGGTGGACATGAAGCACAAGAAGGGCGGCTCGCCCTACTCGATGGATGCCAACCTGCTGCACATCTCCTACGAGGGCCGCCACCTGGAAAATCCGGCAGCCGAGGCCGAAGAGTCGATGTGGCGCTGGACGGTGCCGCCCGAGAAGGCGCCGAACAAGGCCGAGTACCTCGACCTCGAATTCAGGCAGGGTGACCCCGTCGCCCTCAACGGCAGGAAGATGAAGGCCCACGAACTGCTGGCCACGCTCAACCGGATCGGCGGCAGGCACGGCATCGGCCGCCTCGACTTGGTGGAGAACCGCTACGTCGGCATGAAGTCGCGCGGCTGCTACGAGACTCCGGGCGGCACCATCCTGCTCAAGGCGCACCGCGCCATCGAGTCGGTGTGCCTCGACCGCGAAGTGGCGCACCTCAAGGACGACCTGATGCCGCGCTACGCCAGCCTGATATACAACGGCTACTGGTGGAGCCCGGAGCGCAAGGCCCTGCAGGCGCTGATCGACCACACCCAGCAGACCGTGAACGGCTGGGTGCGCCTCAAGCTCTACAAGGGCAACGTCATCCTCGTCGGCCGCGACTCGAAGACCGATTCGCTGTTCGATCCGACCATCGCCACCTTCGAGGACGATGCCGGCGCCTACGACCAGCGCGACGCCGGCGGCTTCATCAAGCTCAATGCGCTGCGCATGCGCATTGCGGCGAACCGCGCCAGGAAGAAGCGCTAAGGGATGACAGGTACGCTGTTCGGTTTCACCGAGCAGGAGGTGGCCGATTTCGGCCTGACCTTCCTGCTCGGCGGCTTCATCCTTTTCATGCTGTTCATCATCGGGGAGCTGGCCTGGAAATCGAAAGCCGGAAAGATGGGCACCTTCGTTCTGTTTTTCGTTCTGGCCTTCGGCATGCTGGGATTTGCCGCCAAGGCCGTCATCAAGAAACTCTGGGGAATCTGATATGTTGCAGTTCGATCATGTATCGGTAGTGAAGCAGGCCAATGTCTACTTCGACGGAAAGTGCGTCAGCCATATCGTGCTGTTTGCCGACGGCACGAAGAAAACCGTCGGCGTGATTTTCCCCTCGCAACTCACCTTCAACACCGGCGCGCCTGAAATCATGGAGCTCAACGCCGGCCGCTGCCGCGTGCGCCTGAAGGGGGAAAGTCAGTGGCGGGAATACGCCGCCGGCGAGCGCTTCAGCGTGCCGGGCAACAGCAGTTTCGACATCGAGACGGTCGAGCTGCTGGATTACGTCTGCCACTTCCAATAAGGGAAACGCCTTACCCGTCAGCGGAGGAAACCATGCCGTCGTTCGATATCGTTTCCGAGGTCAATCAGGTCGAGTTGCGCAACGCCGTCGAGCAGTCGAACAAGGAGATCGCCAACCGCTTCGACTTCAAGGGTTCCGATGCGCGCATCGAGCCGGGCGAAGACACACTGACGCTGTTTGCCGACGATGAGTTCAAGCTCGGCCAGGTCTACGACATCCTCACCGCCAAGCTGGCCAAGCGCAACGTCGATGTGCGCTACCTCGATCGGGGCGACATCGAGAAAGTGAGCGGCAACAAGGTCAAGCAGGTGGTGGCGATCAAGGAGGGTGTCGCCGGCGATCTGGCAAAGAAGATCGTCAAGATCATCAAAGACGGCAAGCTCAAGGCGCAGGCCAGCATCCAGGGCGAGGCGGTGCGCGTCTCCGGCGCCAAGCGGGACGTGCTGCAGGAAGCCATCGCACTGGTACGCAAGTCCGTAACCGACGTGCCGCTGCAGTTCAACAACTTCAGGGACTGATCAGCCTCGCCGCAAGCCCTCGATCCAGCGCGCGTAAATGCGGTCGGCGACGGCGTTGAGCGCCGTTACTTTCGGTCCCATCCCCGCCTGCATGGCTTCCGGCGACTGTACCGCCGGGCTGTCGGCTGCTGCAATTTCCCCGGCACCGTCCCGGCACCACTGGCGAATCATGTCCTCGGTCATTTCGACGTGGCATTGCATGCCGAAGACCTTGCCGAGGGCGTAGGCCTGGTTGGGGCAGTGCGCGCTTTCCAGCAGCCGGGTCGCGCCGGGCGGGATGCTGAATGTCTCGCCGTGCCAGTGGAAGGTATCGAATCCGGCGAGATCTCCGAACCAGGCGCGTGCCGTGTCGTTGTCGAGCACCTGCACCGGGCCCCAGCCGATCTCCTTGACCGGGTTTCGGGTGATGACGCCGCCGAGCGCCCTGGCGATGAGTTGGCCGCCCAGGCAGTGGCCCAGCACCGGCAGGCCGGCCGCGGCGGCGGTGCGGATCAGGGCGCAGGACTGCGCGATCCATGGCAGGGGATCGTTGACGCTCATCGGGCCGCCCATGAATGCGAGCCCGGAAAAGCCGTCAATGGCGGCCGGTACGGCCTCCTGTTCGTCGATGCGGATCAGTGTCCAGGGAATCGAGTGGCGGTCGAGGAATGTGGCAAAATAGCCCGGACCTTCGCTGTAGAAGTGGCGGAAAATGGCAACGGGTTTCATTATGGAAAACGGGCAGGACGAATGGCGCATTCTAGCCTGACGGCGCTGTTATGCGCATGTGCGGCGCTGCCGGCCTGGGCCGTCGATGTCGGTGTCGTCGGCCTGTTCCCGGGCAAGGCGGTGCTGGTCATCGACGGCGGCGCGCCGCGCACCGTGACGGTCGGCGCCAACGTCGGCGGCGTCAGGCTGCTTGCCGTGGACCAGGGCAGCGCCACGGTCGAGATTGGCGGCAAGCGCCAGCGCCTGGCCATCGGACAGCATGCGCATACCGGCGGCGAAGGCGGCAGTGCCCAAAGCACCAGTCTGACAGCCGACGGCCGCGGGCATTTCATCACGACCGGCACGGTGAACGGAGCGACGGTCCGCTTCATGGTCGACACCGGCGCCACCAGCATCGCCCTAGGCGCTGCAGACGCCCGCCGTGCCAATGTCAGCACGGCCAATGCGCGGCAGGTCATGGTGCAGACAGCGAATGGTGTCACCCAGGCCTGGCTGGTGACCCTCAGCACGGTGCGCGTTGGCGATGTCACCCTGAACGAGGTCGAGGGGATTGTCCACCAGCACGACATGCCGATTGCCCTGCTCGGCATGAGCTTTCTCAACCGCATGGAAATGAAGCGCGACGGCCAGACCATGACGCTGCGCAAGCGTTACTGAATTGAGCAATCCTCCCCGACTCGCCAAGCAGGATCCCATCGTGCCGACGGCCGCCTGGTTGCGTCAGCGCCTGGCCGGGCCGCGCCAGTTGAAGGCCGTCGAGGAGGACGCCGTGCCGCAGGACCTGACGCTCGCCGCCGTGCTGGTGCCGATTGTCGAACGTCCGGAGGGGCTGACGGTGCTGCTTACACAGCGTACCGCCCATCTCAACGATCACGCCGGCCAGGTGAGCTTCCCCGGCGGGCGCTGCGAGCTGACCGATGCCTCCCCGGTGTTTACGGCGCTGCGGGAAACCGAGGAGGAAATTGGCCTCGACCCGACAACGATCGAGGTTCTCGGCATCCTGCCCGAATACCGCACCGGCACCGGTTTCAGCGTTACCCCGGTGGTCGGTCTGGTGCGTCCGCCCTTCGATCTCAACCCGGACAGCTTCGAGGTGGCCGAGGTGTTCGAGACGCCCCTCGCCTTCCTGCTGGATCCGGCCAATCACCAGCGCCACAGCATGGAGATCGGCGGCGTCCTGCGCCACTATTACGCCATGCCCTACGAGGGCTATTTCATCTGGGGCGCCACGGCGGGCATGCTGGTCAGCCTGTATCGACTGCTCTACGGCGACGAACGCCGCTGACCCAACTTCCGGCACCAGTGCGATAATTTTTCATTCAACATCCGCCGCTTCGCCCCCGCCATTCCCATGACCGTCATTTCCCTCATCGTCGTCCTGCTGCTGGAACAGTTGCAGCCGCTGGCCGAGCGCAAGATGGTCGCCGTGCCGCTGTCCCACTATGCGCACTTCTTCGAGGGGCACTTCAATGACGGCCAGGAGCAGCATGGCATGATTGCATGGCTGCTGGCGGTGTTGCCGGCGACGATTGCCTGCGCCGCGGCCTATTTCATGCTGAGCAGCGCGAATCCGCTGCTCGGCTTACTCTGGAATGTGACGGTTCTTTACCTGACGCTGGGCTTCCGCCAGTTCAGCCACTATTACACTGACATCCATCTGGCGCTGCGCATGGGGGAGACGGAGCGTGCCCGGGCATTGCTCGGCGAATGGCGTGGCCGTTCCGCCGACGGCCTGAATGCCACCGAGATTGCCCGTCTCGCAATGGAGGAAGCGCTGGTCGCATCGCATCGCCATGTTTTCGCCGTAGTCCTCTGGTTCGTCCTGCTGCCGGGGCCGGCCGGCGCCCTGATGTATCGCCTCTCCTACTATTTTTCCCGCCATTGGGGAGAGCGGCGCGATGCCCCCTTCGGCGCCTTCGGTTGCTTTGCCGGCAAGGCCTTTGCCGCCATCGACTGGCTGCCGGTGCGCATCACGGCGGCGGCCTTCGCCATCGTCGGGGACTTCGAGGATGCGGTTTATTGCTGGCGCACCCAGGCGGGGCGCTGGCCGGACGAGGCTGCGGGTATACTGCTGGCAAGCGGTGCCGGCGCCCTGGGCGTACGCCTAGGGCTGCCGATCGTCGAATCGGGCGAAGTCACGGAAAGACCCGAACTGGGGCTGGGCGAGGAAGCGGACGCCGATTTCATGCAGAGCGGAATCGGTCTTGTTTGGCGCACATTGGTGCTCTGCCTGTTGCTGTTGACGCTGCTTGGCGTTGCCAGTTGGGCAGGTTGATTTCCTATCAGGAGTTATGAAATGGCTGACAAAAGAGAAGTGGTGGTTCTGAGCGCCGTGCGCAGCGCGGTGGGTACTTTCAATGGCGCACTGGCCGGCATGGAGCCGGCCGAACTCGGCGGCGTGGTGTTCAAGGAGGCGATTGCCCGCTCCGGTGTGGATCCGAAGCAGATCAGCTTCGCCACGGTCGGCAACTGCATCCCGACTGAATCGCGCTATGCCTATGTGGCGCGGGTGTCGACCATCCAGGCCGGCATGTCGATGGACTCGGTGGCGTTCGCGGTGAACCGCCTGTGCGGCTCGTCGCAGCAGGCCGTCGTCAATTCGGCGCAGGCGATCCTCCTGGGCGATGCCGATTTCGCGCTCGGCGGCGGTGTCGAGGTGATGTCGCGCGGCGCCTACCTGATGCCGGCGCTGCGCTCGGGTGCGCGCATGGGCGACACGCAAGCGATCGACGCCATGGTCGCCGTGCTGACCGACCCGTTCGGCGTCGGCCACATGGGCATCACCGCCGAGAACCTGGCGGTCAAGCACGGCATCTCCCGCGAGCAGCAGGACGCCTTCGCTGTCGAGTCGCAGAACCGCGCGGCGAAAGCCATCGCCGAAGGCCGCTTCAAGTCGCAGATCGCGCCGATCACCCTGAAGACCCGCAAGGGCGATGTGGTGTTCGATACCGACGAACATCCGCGCGCCGGCACGACGATGGAGACGCTGGCGAAGATGAAGCCGGCCTTCAAGAAGGACGGCACGGTAACGGCCGGCAACGCCTCGGGCATCAACGATGCCGCCGCCGCGCTGATCCTGGCCGATGCCGCCAAGGCGGCTTCAGGCGGTCACAAGCCGATCGCGCGCCTGGTCGCCTACGCCATTGCCGGCGTGCCCAACGACGTCATGGGCGAGGGCCCGATTCCGTCGACCAAGGTCGCCCTGCAGAAGGCCGGCCTGACGCTGGACAAGATCGATGTCATCGAGTCGAACGAGGCCTTTGCCGCGCAGTCGCTGACGGTGGCCAAGGGCCTCGGCTTCGATCCGGCCAGAACCAACGTCAATGGCGGCGCCATCGCGCTCGGCCACCCGGTCGGCGCAACCGGCGCGGTGATCATCACCAAGCTGCTGCATGAACTGATCCGCGTCAATGGCCGCTACGGCATTGCCACCATGTGCATCGGCGGCGGCCAGGGCATTACGACGATCTGGGAACGCGTGTAACGCGGTTCCGCTGGGAGAAGGAAGGAACGGGCCGGGTGACCGGCCCGTTTTCATTGGGGCGCCGGCCTTGGCCGATTATTTGCGTTCGGAATAAGTGGGCAGGGTGATGCGGAAAGCCATGGCGAGCAGGCGGGCGACCAGGACGACGGCCATGCTGATCCAGGCTGCGGCGACAGCCGACAGGCCGAGCGCCTGCAGGCCGATCAGCGCCAGGGCGCCGGCCCAGGCGGCGGAGGCATACAGTTCGCCGCGCACGAAGATCAGCGGCACGTCGTTGCAGAGCACATCGCGCAACACGCCCCCGAGCACGCCGGTGATGACGCCGAGCAGGCTCGCGACCAGCCAGGGCGCCTGCCACTCCAGGGCGACCTGCGTGCCGACGACGGTAAACAGCGCCAGGCCGACCGCATCCGGTATGAGGAACAGTCGCGGCGGCAGCCGCAGGCCGCGCACGGCGAAGAAGATCACCACTGTCGTAGCCAGTGCAACGACGAGATAGGTCTGGTCGCTGATCCAGAACACCGTGCGGTCGAGCAGCAGGTCGCGCACCGTGCCGCCACCCAGTGCGGTGGCGCTGCCCACCATCACCACGCCGACGAGGTCCATCTGCTTGCGGCCGGCATCGAGCACGCCGGTGAGGGCATTCACCGAGACGGCAGCCAGGCCGATCCAGTAGAGAAGGCTTTCCATGCGAGGTCGCTTGAAGCGTGTCGATCTGGCAAGTCTATCGTTTCGCCGCCGTCTTGCGCAGACTGACTTTCCTACTTTTTGCTGGAAGCGCAAAGGGCGTGGAACTGCCCCAGCCGGCGTGCGCTGATGCTGCCGGCCGCGACAGCGGCGCGCAGGGCGCAATCAGGTTCCTGATCATGGCGGCAATCACGGAAGCGGCAGCGGTCGAGATGAGGCAGGAACTCGCGGAAGCCCTGCTCGATTTCCGCACGCGTCAGGTGGGCAAGGCCGAATTCCTGCATCCCGGGGCTGTCGATGAGGCTGCTGGCGGCGTCGAGGCGGTAGAGCCGCGTGTGGGTGGTGGTGTGCTTGCCGCTGTCGAGCGCCCCCGAGATCTCGCGCACGCTGGCCTGAACCTCCGGCAGCAGGGCATTGATCAGGGTGGATTTTCCCATGCCGCTCTGGCCCACCAGGACGCTGCACTGGCCGGCAAGATGAGGCCGCAACGCTTCGGCGTCGCGCTTCGCGGACAGTTCCACCACCGGGTAGCCGAGGTCGCGGAAGGGGGCGAGCTGCAGCCGGGCAGCTTCAGCCTTCTCGGCGAGGTCGGTCTTGTTCAGCACGATCAGCGCACGCATGTGCTGCTGCTCGGCGGCGACGATGCAGCGCGACACAAGCTCGTCGCTGAAGCTCGGCTCGGCGGCGACGACGATGACTGCCTGCGTGGCGTTGGCGGCGAACAGCTTCTGGCGGAAGGCGTCGCTGCGGTAGAGCAGCGTGCTGCGCGGCAACACGGCAGTGATGACGCCGTGGTCCGCCGCCGAGAGCGCCACCGTGACGCGGTCGCCGCAGGCGACGTGGCTTTTCTTGCCGCGGGGGAAGCAGAGGGCAAGGCCGCCGCCGTCCAGCGCGATTTCGTATTGCCGTCCGAAGGCGGCGACGACGGTGCCGGCCTGGCTCAAGGGCGGGGCAGCGCTTCGATCTTCGCCGCGCAGATCAGGTCGTTGAGGGAGACGCCGCCTACGGAGTGCGTGGACCAGGCGATGCGGCAGCGGTTGTAGCCGAAGGCGATGTCGGGGTGGTGATCCTGTTCCTGGGCGATGCGGGCGACGGCGTTGACGAAGGACAGCGTTGCCTCGTACCCGGGGAAGCTGAAGGACTTGGCGATCGCTTCCCCCTCGCGCTTCCAGCCGGGCAACAGCGCCAACGGCTCGGCCAGTCCGGCCGCGTCGAGGCGGCAGCCCGCCCCCGAGAGGGGCTTGCAGGTGCCTGCGGCCAGTTCGGCAAGAGTCAGTTTCCGTGACACGGCGGACACGTCCTCGTCAGGCCGCCTTGAGCTGCGCGATGCGCGCTGCCGCCGGCGGGTGCGAGTCGTAAAAAACAGAATAGATCGGGTCGGGCGTCAGCGTGGCGGCGTTGTCGCGATACAGCTTGACCAGCGCGGCGACGAGGTCGCGGGCTTGCGTCTGCTGCGCCGCGTAGGCGTCGGCCTCGTATTCGTGGCGGCGCGACAGCGCGCTCATCAGCGGCGACAGCGGGAAGGTGAACACCGGGATGGCGAGCGAGAACAGCACCAGCGCCGGCGCCGTGCCGGGGGTGCTCATGCCCAGCCCCTCGTAGAACCACGGTGCGTCGATGAGATGGCCGAGCAGCCAGAGGAAGGCCAGGCTCGCCAGCGCAAGCACGCCGATGCGCTTCCAGACATGGCGGCGCTGGTAGTGGCCCAGCTCGTGGGCCAGCACCGCCTCGATCTCTTCGGGGGCCAGCTTCTCCAGCAGTGTGTCGAAGAAGACGATGCGCTTGGCCCGGCCGAAGCCGGTGAAGTAGGCGTTGCCGTGGCCAGAGCGCTTCGAGCCGTCCATGACGAAGAGGCCGGAGGCGCGGAAGCCGCAGCGCGCCAGCAGCGATTCGATACGCTCGCGCAGCGGGGCATCGGCAAGCGGCGTGAATTTGTTGAAGAGCGGCGCTATCACGGTGGGATAGATGAGCAGCGCCAGCAGGTTGAAGCCGAGCCAGAACAGCCAGACATGGATCCACCAATAGGGCCCCATCCTCTCCATCAGCCACAGCACCGCCAGCAGAACCGGCAGGCCGATCAGCGCGCCGATCAGCGCGCCCTTGGCGAGGTCGATGAGAAAGAGGCGCGGGGTCATCTTGTTGAAGCCGAATCGCTCCTCGATGACGAAGGTGCGATACAGCGAGAAGGGCAGGTCGACGAGCGTGCTCAGCACGGCCAGGCTGGCGATGAACGCCAGGCCATGGGACAGGCCTTTGAAGCCCAGCGCCGACCATGCCGTGTGCAGGGACTGCAGGACGCCGCCGAGCGTAAGCGCCAGCACGAAGAGCGCGCCGATGACGACCTCGATCATGGCCAGGCGCACCTTCGCTGCGGTGTAGTCGGCGGCGCGCTGATGGGCTTCGAGCGTGATGCTTTCACGAAACGCCACGGGCACGGCGCCACGGTTTGCGGCGACGTGGGATGCCTGTCTCCGCGCCAGCCACAGGCGCAGCACGGTGGTGAGGACGAGGGCGGCGAGAAACAGGGTGCTTAAGGCAGTGGCCATCGATCGGGGGAGGGTGGGCTAATGCCGATTGTGACAGAATACTGCTTTCGAAATTCCGTGAAATTATGGCACAGGACGCCAACAACCTGATCTGGCTGGACATGGAAATGACCGGCCTCGACCCCGATCGCGACAGGGTCATCGAGATTGCCATGGTGGCGACCGACAGCGTGCTCAATACCCTGGCCGAGTCGCCGGTGGTGGTGGTGCATCAGCCCGCTGCAGTCCTTGATGCGATGGATGACTGGAACAAGAGCACCCACGGCAAGTCAGGCCTGATCGAACGCGTGCGCGCCTCGGTCACCGACGAGGCCGCGGCGACGGCGCAGCTGCTCGCGTTCATGCGCGAATACGTGCCCGAGCGCACGTCGCCGATGTGCGGCAACTCGATCTGCCAGGACCGCCGCTTCATGGCGCGCTGGCTGCCCGGCCTGGAGGC
>CAJPFL010000213.1 GCA_905339315.1 Rhodocyclaceae bacterium | reverse complement strand
CGATCATTCGCGCCGCCTCGCCGGTGCGCCTCGACGACGAAGCGGCGGTGCGCGGCCGCCGCGTGCTGGTGGTGGAGGACGGGCCGACGCTGACCCACGGCGGCATGCCCTGGGGCGCCGGCCACCTCGCCGCCCTGCGCGCCGGGGCGGAAATCATCGATCCGAGGCCGTATGCCGGGCCGGCCATCCGCGCCCTCTTCACGCGCTACCCCCACATCGGCAACGTGCTGCCGGCCGTGGGTTACGCGCGCGGCGAACTCGACGCTTTGCGCCAGACCATCAACGCAACGCCGGCCGATGTCGTCGTCTCCGCCACGCCGATCGACCTCGCCGCCCTGATCCAGGTGCACAAGCCGGTGGTGCGCGCCCGCTACGAGTTCGCCGAGGTGGAGACGCCCGGCCTTGCCGGCGCGGTGGAGGCCTTTCTTTCCAGGCAGTAGTGTTGCTATCCTGAAAACATGCCTCGATTGCTCACCCTGTCGCGCGCCGCGCGGCTGGTCGGCACCAGCCGGGTTGCGCTGCAACTGAAAATCCGCAGCGGCGAGTTGCCATCCTTCGACGGCATGGTCTCGGCGGACGACCTGTTGCGCCTCTACCCGGACATCAGGCTCGAGGAAGACGGCGGCTTCGAGCAGGTCAGGGAGATCAAGGAACGGGCCTTCGGCAGGCGCGTGCGCGAGCGCCTGCTGCCGAGCCAGGAAATCCTCTCCCAGCGGCTGTACGAGCAAAGCACGGAACTGGCCGACCTGCGCAGCCACCTGCAGCGCTACCACGCCATGATGGAGGCGCTGCGCAGCCGCATCCGCGAACAGGAGAATAAGCCGGGGATGGCGGCCCTCGGCGCCTTCCTCGACGGACAGCTGGCGGAGATCCTCGGTGCCGCCGAGGCGCCGAATGCGCTGTCCGTCATGGATGATATGCTCCGCGTCATGTCCGCCCACGTCACCCTCCACCCGAGCGGCCACGACTTCTTCGTCGAGGGCGCCGACACGCTGCTGGAAGCCGCGCTGAGGGCCGGGCTGGCGGTGAGCTACGGCTGCAGCAACGGCAACTGCGGCCTGTGCAAGGCGCGCGTGGTGTCGGGCGAGGTCAGGAAGGTGCGGCCGCACGACTACGTGCTGTCGGAGGCGGAAAAGAGCCAGGGCTACACCCTGCTCTGCGCGCACGCGGCGGTGGGCGACCTCGTCCTCGAGGCGCTGGAGACCGGCAGCGCCGGCGATATCCCGCCGCAGCAGATCGTGGCGCGCATCAAGGCCGTCGAGGCGCTGGGCGAAGGGGTCCGCCTGCTGCACCTGCAGACGCCGCGCAACAACCGCCTGCGTTTCCTCGCCGGCCAGAGCGCGACGCTGACCGCCGGCGACACCTCGGCGCAGCTGCCCATCGCCAGCTGCCCCTGCGACGACCGCAACCTGCATTTCCACATCGAGCGGAACCCGAACGACGACTTCGCCCGGCAGGTCTTCGACGTGCTGCGGGCGGGCGATGCGGTCACGGTGTTCGGCCCGTGGGGCGACTTCGTGCTGCGCGCCGACTCGCCGCGGCCGATCCTGTTCGTCGCCTCGGAGGCCGGCTTCGCGCCGGTGAAGGGCCTGATCGAGCACGCCATGTCGCTCGACCGCGCGGAGCTGCTGCACCTCTACTGGCACACGCAACGCCCGGCGGGGCACTACCTCGCCAACCTCTGCCGTTCCTGGGCCGGCGCGCTGGACAACTTCCGCTATACCGCCTGCGACGAGGGCGGGGCGGCCGACCTCGTCGGGCGCATGGCGCGCGACCACGCCGACCTCGCCGCCTTCGATGTCTACGCCGCCGGGCCGGGAAGCTTCGTGCAGGAAATGGATGCGGCGCTGCAGCGCAACAGGTTCCCCGCCAGCCAGCTTCGTCTCGAAATTGTTTGATCCCTAAATCAAAATAAATTCGCCGGCGGTATGCCTTGATCATTGACCGCCGCCGCCCCCCTCGGCAGAATGGGATTTCCCGAGCCTGAGCGGGATTCCGGCCGCCAAGGACGGGAGCCACAAAAGAAATATGTAGTAGGGAGGCAAGCATGCGCGCGCGCACTTTCCTGTTGTTCCTGTTCTCCGCGGCCTGCGGCCTGCCGGCCGCCTGGGGCGCCCAGTCGGCGGCCAACATCACCAGCATTCACGGCACCGGCCAGTTCAGACCCGAGGCGAAGGCCGACTGGTCGCCCGCCAAGGTCGAGCAGGACCTGCTCGCAGGGCAATACGTGCGCACCGGCGAATTCAGCCGCATGGGCCTGCTGTTCCGCGACCGCACCCAGCTGCGCCTGAACGAGAAGACCGTCCTGCAGGTCAAGGATGTCGGCGCGCAGACGCGCCTGCGCCTCGACGTCGGCCGGGCGTGGACGCAGTCGCGAACCCTGCCCGACAAGCTCTACATGGAAACGCCCTCGGCCACGGCCGCCATCCGCGGCACCGACTGGGACCTGGAGGTCGACGAGACCGGCCGCACCGTGCTCACCGTGCTCAGCGGCGAGGTGGAGTTCTTCAACGAGCACGGCCGCCTCGTCGTGCAGCAGAACGAGGCCGCCGAGGCGCGCGTCGGCCGTGCGCCGACCAAACTTATCTTCGTGCGCCCGCGCGACCGCGTGCAGTGGGTGACGGCCTATGCCGTCGAGCCGCTGCGGCGCATCTCGCTCTCCGGCCGCGCCTTCGGCGAGCTGGAGGCCGCCCTGGCCGGCGCCGCGCCGGCCGCAAAGGGGCGCATCCTGGCCGACCTCGGCCGCTGGCAGGAAGCGGAGGCGCTGTTTCGCGCCCCTGTTGCCAACGGCTTCAGCGACCCGCTCGGCGCCGGCTATGCCTCGTTGCGCCGCGGCAAGCCGGAAGAAGCGCAGACCCTGTTCGACCGCGTCGGCGCCGTTCAAGCAGGCGAGGCAGAACTGCTGGCGCTGGGCCGCGTCTCGCTGAGCCTCGTCACCGACGACTTCGCCCGCGCCTTCGCCGCGCTGACCGCGCTCACGCGCGAAGTGCGCCCGACGCAGCCCGCCGCCTATCTGCTGCTGGCCGACCTGATGCTGTATGCCGGCAACAACGAACAGGCCCTCGCCTACCTCAACCAGGGCCTGGAGCGCTTCCCCGGCGACGCGCGGCTGCAAAGCGCGCTATCCGGCGCCTACCTCTTCGCCGACGAGCGCGGCAAGAGCCGCGAGGCGGTCGCCGCCGCGCGCCAGCGCGACGCGCGCGCCCCCGAGGCGGCGCTGGCGGCGGGCGACCTGGCGCGCATCGAGGGCGACGGCAAGGCCGCCGCCCAGGCCTACCGCAGCGCCATCGCACTCAAGCCGGCGGACGACCGCGGCTGGTACGGCCTGGGGCGGGTGAACAGCGAGAGGGAGGAAGTCCGCGAGGGGCGCAGCAACCTGGCCAAGGCGCTGGAACTCAACCCGCGCGGCCCGGGCTACCAGGGCGAGCTGGGCACGCTGGAGAGTTTCGCCAACAACTTCAGCGAGGCCCGCAGCGCCTTCGAGGCGGCGCTGGCGCAGAACCCTGACGACTACGTGGCCCTCACCGGCCTCGGCCTGCTGGAACTCAAGCGCGGAAACACCGAGGCCGCCCTGGAATCCTTCCTGCGCGCCGGCCTGATGGAGCCGCGCTACGCCCGCGCGCACGTCTACACCGGCGTGGCCTACTACCAGATGGGCCGCGTCAAGGAAGCCCTGCAGGAACTCGACCGCGCCAGCCAGCTCGACGAGAAGGATCCGCTGCCGCACTTCATGGCCAGCATCATCTACAACGACAGGCTGCTTCCGGCACTGGCCATCGAGTCATCGCGCAGGGCGCTGCAGCTGCTGCCCAACCTGAAGTCGCTCAATCAGCTCGCCAACGACAAGCAGGGCTACACCAACCTCGGTCAGGCGTTCTCCGCCTTCGGTATGGAGGAATGGGCGCAGCACTACGCGCAGGATTCCTATTACCCCTTCTGGGCCGGCAGCCACCTCTTCCTGGCCGACCGTTATCCGGGATTTTTCAACAAGAACTCGGAATTGTTTCAGGGATTTCTCGCCGACCCCACCACCTTCGGCAGCAGCAACCGCTTCCAGACCCTGTTGCCGAAACCGATCAACAACTTCAGCGCCTCCTTCCGCGCCACCGATATCCACGATACCGGCCACGGTACCAGCCCGAACGTCCAGGTGAGCGGCTTCGGCAACGCCGTCGTTCCTTTTGCCTACTTCGCCGACCACGAACAGTTCAACCTCAAATTCAGGGACGGCCCCTACGATCAGAAAACCACGACACTGGCCTTCGGAATCGCTCCGAGACAGGATTTCGGCATGTTCCTGTTTGCCGATCAGGGTCATGTGAAATCGGAAGCAAACGCCGCCACCTACGCCCTTGACGACAACTTGCGATCCAACCGTGCCGATATCGGCCTGCACTACAAATTTTCCCCGGATTCGCAGCTTTGGTTCAAGGCCGGCGAGTTCAGTTCCCAGGACGACATCAAAGGCATCCTGAATGGTGCGCCCATCGTTTCGGACGTCAAGGTCAGGCAGCCGGAGTGGGGGCTGCGTCATACCTTTGCCACCGGCAACGGCCACGAGGTGACCTGGGGCGCCGAGCAGGGTCAGCGCAGGACTTCGTCCGATTTCTTCGATAACAGTTTGGCTCCCCTGGCGGTCTTCTATCTCAATTACGACTACAACGAGCGTAGTTTCGATGCGTACGTATCTGATCGCTGGCAAGTCAGGCCTGGCTTCCTGGTGCAGGGAGACCTCTTCTATCAACACCACCGCCGCAAGGCAACTTACAACGACAATGTGATTCCCTTCCCGTTCCTCTCGACCTACAGCCAGGAGAGTCACTCACAGACGAGATTCAATCCCCGTCTCGGGATGGCCTACCAATTTGACCAGGGGCCGCAAGTGCGCCTGGCCTACCAGCGCTGGTTGCGACCGTCCCTGTTCAGTTCTCTGGGGCCGGTGGCAACTGCCGGCATCCCGCTCGAAGACCGGTTGGTGATGCGCGGCGGTGAGTTGGACCGCCTACGCGGACAACTCGAGTGGGAATACTCGAATAAGAGCTTCGTCGCGGCATACTTCGACTTCAAGAAAGTGGATAACAACCGCTTCTCGATGACCCCCTTCGCGCTGAACGAACTCGAATCTCTCGAAAAGCTGCGACCGCGCCGCTTCGGCTCCCTGGCCACCGACGACATGCTCGAGTTCTACAATACGCCAGAGTACGATGGCGGTCGCATCAAGTCCGGCGGCATTTCGGTCAATCACCTGCTCACCGACCAGTGGGGCCTGTTTGGCCGATATGTCGCCACCTCTTCCAGAAATACCGGCTCCACCTTCTCGGGCAACAGGGTGCCGTACCTGCCACGGAATACTTTTGCCCTCGGCGCCACCTGGGTGGAGCCGAGCGGCTGGTTCTTTATCGGCCGCATGGTGCATCGCTCCAGCCGTTACAAGGATGAGGCCAACATGACGGAACTGGTGCCGGGCTGGAGCGGCGCCTTCGACCTGCATTGGCAATCGAAGGACAGAATGTGGCTGTTCAGGCTGTCTGCGGACAACGCCTTCGACAAGAACAACCCGACCCAATACACCAGCGAAATCAATATCCGCTTCTGATCCAGGTGCCCGACGCCGCGCAGCGCATCCTCCGGACGTTCCTTCCGGCATTACTCGTCTGGACGGTCTTTGCGCTGCTGTCACAGACCGCCCCCGGCAGGCGGCTCGAGCTGCTCGGCTTCGATGTCCTTACGCTTGCCACCACCCACGGTCGCATTGATGCACCGCTTGTCATCGTCGGCATCGACGAGCCCTCGTTTGCCGAGTTCGACCGGCAATGGCCCTGGCCGCGGCGGATGCACGCCGATCTGGTCGACAGGCTGAAGGCGTCCGGGGCGACCGTCATCGGCTTCGACGTCCTCTTCGCCGAATCGACCCGCGCGGAGGACGACGGCCGCTTCGCCGAGGCGATCCAGCGGGCCGGCAACGTCGTGCTGGCATCCGACATGGTCGTGCAGGAGTCGGGGCAGTTCCAGATGGCCATGCAGGTCGAGCCGGTGCCGCTGCTGCGCGAGGCGGGCGCGATCACCGGCCTGGCCAGCATCAGCCTCGACCCGGACCTGGTGGTGCGCGCCATGCCGCAGGCTGCCGAGGCGTTCTGGCGCCGAATCGTGCAGGCCCATGCGGGCGCAACCGGCGGCGCAGAAAGCCGCGCAGACCTTGCCGCAGGCTCGCTCGTCAGGTATCTGGGCCCCGACCATTCCTTTCGCTACGTCTCCTATTACCAGGCGCTGGATCCGGAACGCTTCCTGCCGCCGGGCACCTTTGCCGGCAAGATCGTGCTGATCGGGCACGACATCAAGGTGGCCCTCGGGCCGGGCACCAGCCGCGGCGACGCCTATGCCACGCCCTACTCCGCCCTCACCGGCCTGCTGACGCCGGGAGTCGAAATCCAGGCAACGCTGGTGGCCAACGCCCTGGCGGGAAACACCTTGCGCGAAGCTGCGCGCCATTGGAGCCTCGGCATGCTCGGCCTGGCGCTCCTGCTCGTGACCTTCGCCGTGCGCGAATGGCAGGCGCTGCGCGGCGCACTGATCGTTTTGGCGGTCATGGGGGGGACGGCCGGGCTTGCGTTCTGGCTGTTTGCCGCGCGCGGCATCTGGCTGCCGATCGTGCTGTCGCTGCTGGCCGTCGGCATCATGTACGTGGTCCAGGTGGGCAGCGCCTTCCTGCGCGAGCGCCGGCAGCGCCGCCAGATCGAGAGAGCCTTCCGCTACTACGTGGCGCCGGAAATCGTCAGCGAGATGACCGCGCACCCCGAGCGGCTGGTTCTGGGCGGCGCGCGCCGCGACATCACCATCATGTTCACCGACCTGGCGGGGTTCACCAGCGTTTCGGAAACGATCAGCCCGGAGCAGGTCGCGGCCCTGCTCAACGATTACCTGACGCACATGACGCGGATCGTCCTTGACCACGGCGGCACGGTGGACAAATTCATCGGCGACGCCATCATGGCCTTCTGGGGGGCGCCGCTGCCGGATCCGGACCAGGCCTGGCATGCCTGCCAGGCCGCGCGCAAGATGCAGGCCAGGCTGTCGGAGCTGAGGCAAGGCTACCGGGCGGCCGGCCTGCCGGAGCTGCGGATGCGCGTCGGCGTGCACTCGGGCGCGGCGATCGTCGGCAACATGGGCTCGACGGACCGCTTCGACTACACGGCCATCGGCGACAACATCAACCTGGCGTCCCGCCTCGAAGGCATCAACAAGCTCTACGGCACGGAGATCCTCATCAGCGGCGAAACCGCGCGCCTGCTCGGCGGGCGGATGCCGCTGCGGCGCGTCGACCGGGTCATCGTCAAGGGCAGGACGCAGCCGATCGATGTCCATGCCTTCTGCGACGACAGCGAGATCGTGCGCCTCGGCGAGGTCGCGCTCGACCATTACGCGGCAAGGCGCTGGGACGAGGCCGCCGCCGCCTGGCGGCAGCTTGCAGCTCTCGACCCGCAGGACGCCATCAGCGCGCTGTTCCTGAAGCGCATCGAGAAATATCGCGCCGCGCCGCCGCCCGACGGATGGGACGGCAGCATCGCGCTCGAGAAGCTTTAGCAAAAACATCCCTGGCGCCGGGGTCTTCAGGGCGCGCGGCCGGTGCCGCGAAGACATAAATTCACCTCGCCCCCGCATCAGCGCGTTCTCTTCGCCCTGGGCGGCGCGAGCGCATATCATTCCGGCCATGCAACGCAAGATCATTCCCGTCATGCCCGCCCCTGCGGCGGATGCCGCACTGGAGGCCTGCGAGGCCGCCGAGCCCTTCGCCCTGATGGTGCTCGGCGACAGCATGCTGCCGGAGTTCGCCGAGGGCGAGATCGTCGTCGTCGAGCCTGAGGGCCTGGCGCGCGACGGCAGCTTCGTCGTCGCGCAGCACGACGGCGAGCCGATCCTGCGCCAGCTGCTGCGCCGCGAGGAACGCTGGTGGCTGCATCCGCTCAACCCGCGCTACGCCGACACCGAGCTTGCCGGCCTTGAGGCCGTGCGCGGCGTCGTCATCCAGAAGAGCCGCCCCGGCTCGCGCCGCTCGCGCAAGTCCTATGTCGATTGAAAGCCGAGAACGCCATGCCCTACTACCTCTACAAAGTCTTCGAAACGCCCATCCGCCGCCTGGAAAAGATCGAGAGCCACGACGCCTTCAAGGCCGCCTCGGCCCGCGCCAAGGAATTGCGCCGCGAACTGGCCCTCGCCGAGGGCTGCAGCGTCAAGACCATCTTCGCGGACAACGAGCTGCAGGCCGAAGACATCCTCTCCCAGGTGCGCGAGCCGCAGCCGGAACTCGGCGACGACTGATCGCTCATCCATGGATGAAACCGCTTTCAGGCAGGTGCGCAAAGCGGCGGTCGAACTTCCCTGCCCCTTCGAAAAAGCGCTGCTGGCCGGCTGCGGCACCTGCTCCCTGGCGCAACGCCGACATATCGCCGAGCGCGAAGCCGTCGCCTGCCGCGATGGCGCCGCCCACGCGGCCTGTGACACCCTGCTGGGACTGCTGCGGCGCAATGCGGCCTTCGCCCTGCATCTGCCCCATCCGCAGGAACGTCTTACCCACGCCCGGGAAATGAAGCTGCAGTGCGGCAGCCTGGGCGGCCTGCAGCGGGCGCTGGCGGGCACGGTGGAAGTCGGCGATATCGCTTCCCTCGTGCAGGCGGCGCAACGGGCGGGCGCCGGCCTGGAAGGCCTGCCTTTCCCCGAGATCGTCCAGTCGGTGGCGGCCTGGCGGCTGCGACGACGGGCGAGGCCATCATGAACGCGCCCGACCTGGAACTGCTGAAAACCGCCGTGCAAGCCAACTGCGACATCGCCGACGCCCGTCACGCCCGCGGGATGACGATGTGCAACTACCTGCTGGCGATGCGCGAACTGTTCCGCTGGGAGCGCGACATCCCGCTCGCCAGCCCGCTGGCCCAGGCCGAGCTGGGCGCCTGGATCGCCCGCCGCGAAGCGAGCTGGAGCGAACTGGAGAACGCCGAATTCCTGCCTCTGCCCCTCGGCGGCGGCTGCGATCCCTTCGACAATGCCGCCATCAACGGCATGCTCGGGCCGAGCGGCCTGGTCTACGCCGGCGGCATCGGCCGCTGGGGCAAGCCGCATTTCTTCCTCGGAGATCTGGTGCGGCGCGAGTCACGGCACGGGCTCGACATCCTGGTGTCCGAACGCGAGCATGCCCGCGACCTGTTCGCCCCGCCGGCGGCACTGCGCGGCGGCATGGTCTTCCTGCGCATGGATGCGCTGCGGCGCTGGCTGTGGGAGAAGACCGAGATCTGGGGCGTCAAGCAGGCCGACGGCGCCCTCAAGGCGGCACTCGACGGCTACGGCTTTGGCGAGGATGCCGCTGCCGCCCTGGAGCGCATGGCGGCAGCGGAAAGCGAAACCATGATCCTGCACGAGGTCGGCGAAGGCCTGGCGGAACCGCTGCTCGGTCCGGCCTGGCGCGAGATGCTGCTCGGACTCTCCGATCGACGTGCGGAGCTGCTGGCCCGCGCTGTACGCGACAATCTGGCGGATTGCCTGTCCACCCTGCCGGCGCTGCTCGCGCGCGGCACGCGGCCCTCGATCCATTTCTATTTTGCCGGCTTCGAGGGGTTGCGCCGCAGCCTCTTCCCGCGGCTGGCGGCAGCCTATGCGGCCTGGCGCAGGACCGGGGACGACGCCGACCTGCGCCTGGCCTGCCGCGACGGGCAGGGCCACTGGGAGGATGCAGCGCGGCGCCTGCTCAAGGCCTGGCAGGACGATCCTGCCACCGCATCGGGCGTTTTCTCGGCGTGGGTGGACCTGCACGGCCCGCTGATGCTGTAGGGGCCGCAGAATGAAAAAACGCCCTCGCTCCAGCCGGAGCGAGGGCGTTTCGGGAAGCGCTTACTTCAGGTGCTTGTTGACGAGCTTGGTCATCTCGAACATCGAGACCTGGGCCTTGCCGAGGATGGACCGGAGCTTCTCGTCCGCATTGATCATGCGGCGATTGATGGCATCCTGCAGCTTGTTCTTCTTGATGTAATCCCACACCTTCTTGGTGACCTCGGTGCGCGGCAGCGGCAGCGCGCCAACGATGGCGGCCAGCGCCGAGCTCGGCGTCATCGGCTTCATGAAGGCGGCATTGGGCTTGCGCTTGACGGCCGGCTTCTTGGCAGCGGCTTTCTTGGCGGGCTTCTTGGCAGCGGCTTTCTTGGGTGCTGCTTTCTTGGCGGGGGCTTTCTTGGCTGCCGGCTTCTTGGCAGCGGCTTTCTTCGGAGCTGCTTTCTTGGCTGCCGGTTTCTTGGCGGCAGGTTTCTTCGCAGCGGGTTTCTTAGCTTTCTTGGCTGTGGCCATCTTCACCTCCTGAATAGTGATTACACCTGAAAACACCACGAATCTCCTTGCTAAATTCAGCAAGAATGGAGCGAAGCATGCGCATGCCAGAACGATTTGTCAATCATTTTTCAGAGGAGAAAAGAAAAATTCACGCCCGGGTGTTGCGTCTCCGCTCTCCCTGCGGAAAGCGGCGTGGCCATTGCGCGCCGCCTCACGCGCCGCTGTCGAGCCATGCGCCAAGGCCCTGTGCGTTGAGCTCGACGTCTGCGGCCATCAGTCGGAGAAGCCCGTCCAGAGCCATTCTCCAGCCATGTCGCCGCGCCTCGTCGAGGAGGGTCGCGGTCAGGTCGGCCTTGATCCGCTCATGGCGCCCGGCGCCGGCATTGCGGTGGCGCAGCGCTGCCGCGACATGCGCATCGATGAGCCGGTGCAGGTCGGCGCCCAGGCGCGGCACATCGCGCACCTGGCCGAAGTGGGTGACGTAGATTGCCTCCGGCTGCAGGGCTAGCAGCCGGTCGATGGAGGCATGCATCGCCGCCGGCTCGAACTGGACGGGGGTTGTCGTCGGGAAGACGAATTGCCGTCCGTCGACGTCCAGCTCACGGTAGGAAAGTCCGAACATGTCGCCGGCGAAAACGTGGCCGCTACGGTCGTCGCGGATGCAGACATGATGGCGGGCATGGCCGGGGGTGTCGAGAAAGGTCAGGGCTCGCTCGCCCAGGCGGATCGTCGCCCCCTCGGGCGTTTCCACGATGCGGCCGGCAGGGATCGGCAGAATGTCGCCGTACATCCGGCGTGCCTGGGCTTCGCCATACACGGCAATGGTGCCGGCCACCAGCCGGGCCGGATCGACCATGTGCCGCGCCCCGCGCGGGTGCACGGTGAGCCGGGCATTGGGCAGGGCCTGCATCAGGGCGCCCGCGCCGCCGGCATGGTCGAGGTGGATGTGGGTGAGGATGACGTACTCGACCTGCGCCGGGATCAGCCCCTTGGCCTTCAGCGCCTGCATCACGATCGGCAGGGAAGCGTTGCTGCCGGTGTCGACCAGGGCGGCGCGGTCACGTTCGGCAATCAGGTGAATGGCGGCGAGCTGCGGCCGGCCGAAACCGGAATCGATGGCGCTGATGCCATGCTCGTAGTCGGTGATGTGTGGCATGCTCTTCGTCGACGCTATTGCGATTTGCGCATTCTAAACTCGTGAGCCGCTTCGACCGCCGCAGCTTCCTGATTGCAGCTACCGCCGCGCTCGCTGCGCCGCGGCTGTGGGCCCGGCCGGCGTTCGCCGCCTACCCTTTCTCCCTCGGCATCGCCTCGGGCGCACCCCTGCCGGACGGCATCGTGCTGTGGACGCGGCTGGCGCCCGATCCCCTGAACGGCGGCGGCCTGCCGCCGGCGGCCATCGAGGTGCGCTGGGAAGTCGCCCGCGACGCCGGCTTCCGCGACATCGTGCGGCACGGCAGGGCGCTGGCCGAGCCGCGGTACGCGCATAGCGTGCATGTCGAGGTGGAGGGCCTGGCACCGGCCCGCTGGTACTGGTACCGCTTCATGGCCGGCGATGCCGTCAGCGCGGCCGGGCGCACGCGCACCGCCCCGCCGGGCGGCGCCACGTCGGACCGCCTGCGCTTCGCCTTCGCCTCCTGCCAGCAGTACGAGCAGGGCTACTACGCCGCCCACCGCCACATGGCGGCGGAAAACCTGGACCTGGTGGTCTTCCTCGGTGACTATATCTACGAATCCTCCTGGGGCAGCCGTCATGTGCGCAAGCACGAGGCGCCAGAGCCCGTGACCCTGGAGCAGTACCGCAACCGCTACGCCCGCTACAAGTCGGATGCCGACCTGCAGCGCTGCCATGCCGCATTTCCGTGGCTCGTCACCTGGGACGACCACGAGGTGGACAACGACTACGCCAATGACCGCTCGGAAGATCTCGACCCGAATTTCCTCGTCCGCCGCGCCGCCGCCTACCAGGCCTACTGGGAGCACATGCCGCTGCGCAAGCAATCCCTGCCGGCCGGTCCCCGCATGCGGCTCTATGGCCGCTACGACTTCGGCGGGCTGGCCCGTTTCCATGTGCTCGACGGCCGGCAGTACCGCGACCACCAGGCCTGCCCGAGGTTCGGCCGCGGCGGCAGCAATGCCGTCGACGACCCGAATTGTCCCGAGAGGCTGGGGACGCAGCGCACCCTGCTCGGCACGGAACAGGAAAACTGGCTTTATGCCGGCCTTGCCGCATCCCGTGCGCGCTGGAACATCCTCGCGCAGCAGCTGCTCATGGCGCAGACGGTCCGCAAGCCGGGGCCGGAGCGGAAATTCTGGAGCGACGGCTGGGACGGCTACCCGGCAGCACGCACGCGGCTGCTGCAGGCGATCGCCGGGCAGCGGCCGGCCAACCCGCTGGTCATCGGCGGCGACGTGCATTTCAACTGCGTCAGCGACCTGAGGGTGGATTTCGACGACACGCAGTCTCCCGCTGTTGCCACCGAGTTCTGCGGCACCTCGATCAGCTCCCAGGGGCAGTCGCAGGCGCGCCTGGATGCCCTGCGCGCCGAGAATCCGCACGTGCGCTTCGCCAACGGCGAGAAGCGCGGCTATGTCGTGATGGACCTTGCGGCAAGGCGCTGCCTGGCGGAGCTGCGGGTTATCGACAGCGAGAAGGCGGCGGATTCGCCGGTCTCCACCCTGGCCACTTTCGTCGTGGAAGACGGCCGCCCCGGGGCGGAAGCGGCCTGAGCGCTACAGGTACAGCTCGCCCAGATACCACGCCACCGCCGCCATGAAGGCCGAGCAGGGAATGGTGAGGACCCATGCCCAGACGATGTTGCCCGCCAGCCCCCAGCGCACCGCCGAGAGCTTGTGCGCGGAGCCGACGCCGACGATGGCGCCGGTGATGGTGTGGGTGGTGGACACCGGGATGCCGGCGAGCGAGGCGAAAGTCAGCGTGATGGCGCCGCCGGTTTCGGCACAGAAGCCGCCGACCGGCTTGATCTTGGTCAGCCGCTGCCCCATGGTCTTGACGATGCGCCAGCCGCCCAGGAGCGTACCCAGGGCGATCGCCACATAGCACGAGAGAATCACCCAGTCGGGCGGGCGCTTGGCATCGGCGGCAAGATACCCCCCGGAAATCATCAGCAGCCAGATGACGCCGATGGTCTTCTGCGCATCGTTGGCACCGTGGCCGAGGCTGTAGTAGCCGGCGGAGAAAAGTTGCAGCCGGCGGAACCAGCGATCGACGCGGGACGGCGCAGAGCGCCTGTAGAGCCAGGATACGGCCAGCATCAGCAGCCCCCCGAGGAGGAAACCCAGTGCGGGGGACACGACGATGAACACCAGCGTCTTGCCGATGCCGGAATCAATCAGTCCGACCGTGCCCACCTTGGCCACGACGGCGCCGATCAGCCCGCCAATCAGCGCATGCGAGGAGCTGGAGGGAAGGCCGTAGTACCAGGTGATGATGTTCCAGGCGAGCGCTCCCGTCAGCGCGCCGAAAATCACGTAGTGGTCGACGATCGACGGATCGACGATGCCCTTGCCGACGGTCGCTGCCACCTTCAGCTGGAAAATGAACAGGGCGGCGAAATTGAAGAAGGCGGCGAAGGCCACCGCGTGATGCGGCCGCAGCACGCCGGTGGAGACAACGGTGGCAATCGAGTTCGCGGCGTCATGAAACCCGTTCATGAAGTCGAACGCGAGGGCGAGAATGATCAGAAAGACGAAGACCTCGAAGCTCATGGCAGGCTTGTCCGCGCTGGCCTACGCGGCAGCTCAGGAATTCTCCAGCACGATGCCTTCGATCAGGTTGGCCACGTCCTCGCAACGGTCGGTGATGGCCTCGAGCAATTCGTAGATCGAGCGCAGCTTGATCACCTGGCGCACGTCCGGCTCGTCGCGGAAGAGCTTGGCCATCGCCGAACGCATGACGTGGTCCGCCTCGGATTCGAGCCTGTCGACCTCGTGGCACACCCCCATGATGACGTGCGCGTTCTTCATGTCGGACAGCAGGCTGACCGCTTCCTTCACCTTGTCCGCGCAGGCGACGCAGATGTCGGCCAGCTTGCGCGCCTCCGGGGTGACGCTGCGCACATCGTAGAGAAACACCGATTGCGCCACGTCCTCGACGAGATCGAGGATGTCGTCCATGTTGGTGATCAGGCCGTGAATGTGCTCCCGGTCGAGCGGCGTGATGAAGGTCTTGTGCAGCAGCTCGACTGCTGCCTGGGTGATCCGGTCGCCCTCCTTCTCGATGGTCTCGATGTTGTAGGCGCGCCGCTCGACATCGTCGAAGCTGGCCATCAGATCGGCAAGCTCATGGCTCGCCCGCACGATGCATCCGGCCAGATCAACGAAGTGATCGAAGAACTTGCCCTCCTTCGGCATGAAGCTACCAAACATGGCGAACCCCGGATATCGAATTGTTGGTCTTGTCTGTACAAACGGGACGCAATGCTCCCGCTGCGAAGGGCATTCTACGCGACCATGCAGACCGGGTACATCCCCGGCGGATCAAAGAATTTCGAGCAATGCGACTTCGAAGATCAGGGTCGCATTGGGCGGAATCACGCCGCCGGCGCCACGCGCGCCGTAGCCGAGTTCGGGCGGGATCGTCAGCTTGCGCACGCCGCCCACCTTCATCCCCTGCACGCCCTCGTCCCAGCCGCGTATGACATAGCCGGCGCCAAGCGGGAATTCGAAGGGTTCATTGCGATCCTTGCTTGAATCGAACTTCGTGCCATCGGTCAGCCAGCCGGTGTAATGCACGGACACGGTCTGGCCGAGCCCGGCCGCGACGCCGCTGCCAATCGTGACCTCTTCGAAAATCAGGCCGCTCGGGGTGGTGGTCTGGCTCATGGATTATCCTTCCGTATAGAAATCATGTTGGCTTGCGCTTTGCAGCATACATCCTGCGGAATTTCGCCAGTTTGGGCGCAACGACGAACTGACAGTAGGGCTGGCGCTCGTTGTTGAGGTAATACCGCCGGTGGTAATCCTCGGCCGGAAAGAACCTGCCCGCCATTGCCAGTTCCGTCACCACCGGGGCGCCAAAAGCGTTTGCGACGGCAAACTCGTCCAGCAGCGCCCGCGCTTCGGCCTGTTGCTGCGGCGAATGGCAATAGATCGCCGAGCGGTACTGCGTCCCGACGTCGTTGCCCTGGCGGTTCAGCGTAGTCGGGTCATGGATGGCGAAGAACACCTCGAGAATCTCCCGGTAGCGGATGCGGGCGGGATCGAAAGTCAGCCGCACCACCTCGGCGTGCCCTGTTTCGCCCGAGCACACCTGCCGGTAATCCGGATCGGGCGCATGTCCCCCGGCATAACCGGACACCACGTCCGTGACGCCCTCCAGTTCGCTGAACACCGCCTCCAGGCACCAGAAGCAGCCGCCCGCAAGCGTGGCGAATTCCTGTCCGGCAGGCGGCGTGTCCGGCGGCATTGGCGCTCTCCCGATAGCGATAGCTGAATGCGGCAATTATCCGGGTTTCCGGCGGCTCATGCATCCCCGCAAGCGGATAGAATTGGCGCGTCATGCACGTTATCGTTCTCGGCGCCGGCCTCGCCGGCGTCACCAGCGCCTGGTACCTGAGGCAAGCCGGCTTCGCCGTCACTGTCGTCGACCGCCAGCCCGCGGCGGGACTGGAGACCAGCTTCGCCAATGGCGGCCAGATTTCGGTCAGCCACCCTGAACCCTGGGCCAACCCGGGCGCACCCGGCCAGATCCTGCACTGGCTCGGGCGTGAGGACGCCCCCCTGCTGTTCCGTCCCCGCGCCGACTGGCATCAGTGGGCGTGGGGGCTGCAGTTCCTGGTCGAGTGCCTGCCTGGCCGCACCCGGCGCAACACCCTCGCCATCGTCCGGCTCGCCCTGCACAGCCGGGATTGCCTGAACACCCTGTTGAGCGAAACCGGCATCGAGTTCGATCGGTTGCGCAAGGGCATCCTGCATCTGTTTTTCAGCCCTCGCGAATTCTCCGACGCCGGCCGGCGCGCGGCGCTGCTGCGCGAGTTCGGGATGCGCGCCGAGGTGCCCGATGCGCGCGCCTGCCTCGACATCGAGCCCGCCCTGGCCTATTGCGGGGACACCCTGCAAGGCGGGCTGTATGCGCCCGAGGACGAGACCGGCGATGCTCTCGCTTTCACGCAGAAACTGGCCGAATGCTGCGCTCGGGCCGGCGTCGTGTTCAGGCATGGTCTCGGCATCACCGCGCTCGAGGCCGGCCCGGACGGCGTGACGGGCATAACGGCCATGGGCGGGGACGGGAGCCCCGCAAGGATCGCGGCCGATGCCTACCTGCTGGCTCTGGGCAGCTTCAGCGCGACGCTGGCACGGCCGCTGGGCGAGCGCCTGCCGATCTACCCCGTCAAGGGCTATTCGGTCACGCTGCCGCTGGCCGCGGATGCGCAGGCGCCCTCGGTCAGCATCACCGACGAATCGCACCGCATCGTCTGCTCGCGGCTGGGCAATCGCCTGCGCATCGCTGGAACGGCAGAATTGACCGGATTCGATGCAGGCATCAACCGCGCACGATGCGAGGCCATTCTGCGGCGGGCCGGGCAGCTGTTCCCCAGGCTGCAAACCGCGGGGGCGCCGGAATTCTGGGCCGGCCTGCGCCCCGCCACGCCGAGCAACGTGCCCGTCATCGGCCGGGGCAGGCTGCGCAACCTCTACTTCAACACCGGCCATGGCACGCTGGGCTGGACCCTGGCCTGCGGCTCGGGCCAGGCGATCGCGGACATCATCGGCGGCAACAAACCCGCCGTCGAATTCCCGTTTCGCAATCTATAATGAAACTCATGAAACGCGCCCTGGCCATCGCAATCGCCCTGATCTCCGCCCCGCTTGCGGAGGCCCAGGTCACTACCTACTGCAAGGACATCGGCAACGGCAAGACCTATTGCACCGGCGGCACCGTCATCCACCGATTCGACCAGGGCGTCGTGGTGACGAATCCCGTTCCGCAGCAACCGTATCCGCAGGCCATGCCGCCCAATCCGCTCCTGCAGAACAATGCCCTGCCCACGCTGAATGCGCCCTATACGGGAGCAGGCGCGCAACAGTCCCTCCCCGCTGCGCCTGCGCCGATGGTGGTGCAACCGGTTCAGCCGGCCGTACCCGCGGCGCCCGTCATCGTTGTCCCGCCCTCCGGCAGCGGCCGCGTCTGCCACCAGTTCGGTAACACGCTCGTCTGCAACTGATGCCGGATAGCGCGCGGGCTGGAACCGCATGGCCCGCCGTCCTTGCCGCCACCCTGTGCGGCATCGTCGTGGCCATGAACATCGGCAAGCTGCCGATCGTGCTGCCGCAGTTGCGTGGCGAGTTCGGACTGTCGCTGACGGCGGCGGGCTGGCTGGCGGCGGCTTTCAGCATGCTGGCCATGGTGTGCGGCATGCCGATCGGCATCCTGGCCGACCGCATCGGCGCGCAGCGCTTCTGCCTCTTCGGGCTCGCAGCGAGCCTGTGCGGCGGACTGCTCGGGCTGGCGGGAGCCTCGGCGAACCTGCTCCTGATCTCGCGGCTGATCGAAGGCATCGGCTTTCTTTCGGTGTCGGTTTCCGCGCCCGCACTGGTGACCGCGGCAAGCGCCCCTTCGCAACGGCGCATCACGCTCGGCATCTGGAGCACCTATATGCCGGCGGGCGCCAGCCTCGTCACCCTCCTGGCGCCGCTGCTGATCGCGCGCGGCGGCTGGCACAGCCTGTGGTGGCTGGTGCTGGTGCTGCTGGCGCTCTCGATCTGCTCGGTGGCCCTTCAGCGCCGTCATTACAGCGGCGCGACGGCGAGGCGCCATGCAGGCATGGCTGACATTCGCGGCGCCTTGCACCAGCCCGTGCCCTGGCTCCTCACGCTGGCCTTCGCCGCCTATGCCCTGCAGTTCTTCGCCGTGGTGATCTGGCTGCCCACCTTCCTGCAGGAACAGCGTGCGTTTTCCCCTGCCGCGATCGCCGTGCTTTCGGCGCTGGTCATTGCCGTCAATGTACCGGGCAACCTGGTCGGCGGCGCGCTATTGCACCGGCATGTCAACCGTGGCCGGTTGATCGCCGCCGCCTCCTTGGTGATGGGGCTGGCCGGTCTCGGCATTTTTTCCGACTGGCTGCCGGACCCCCTGCGCTACGTCTGCTGCCTGCTGCTCACCGGCGTCGGCGGCGTGATCCCCGTCGCCGTGCTCTCCTCCTCGGTGGTGCTCGCCGCCAACCCGCAGCAGATCGGCACCCTGCAGGGGCTCTATTTGCAGGGATCCAACCTCGGCCAGTTCGCCGGCATTCCGCTCATCGCCGCCATCGTCGCCGCGACGGGACAGTGGTCCTCGGCGCTGGCCGTCACGGCATCCGCCTCCGTCATCAGTATCGTGCTCGGCCTGATCGTCGCCCGAAGGATAAAGTGACTTCTGCAGAATGACCCTGCGCACGCTCTACGTCGACTTCAATTCCTATTTCGCCTCGGTCGAGCAGCAGCTGTGCCCGGAGCTGCGCGGCAAGCCGGTAGGGGTGCTGCCCGTGATGGCCGATACCACCTGCTGCATCGCCGCCAGCTACGAAGCCAAGCGATACGGCGTCAGGACGGGAACATCCGTCCGCGAGGCGCGGCGGCTCTGTCCGGACATCCGCCTGGTCCTTGCGCGACCGGCGGTCTATGTGGAACAGCACCACAGGCTGATCGAGGCCGTCGAGTCCTGCCTGCATGTCGATCGTGTGCTGTCCATCGACGAGATGGCCTGCCGCCTCACCGGCAGCGACTGCCGGCGCGATCGCGCCCTCGCCCTCGCCCGGCAGATCAAGCACGCCATCGCCGAAGTCGGCGGCGCCGAGATCCGCTGCTCCATCGGCATCGCTCCGAACACCTTCCTCGCCAAGGTGGCTTCCGACATGGAAAAGCCGGACGGCCTCGTCGTCATTGAAGAACCGGACTTGCCCGAGGCGCTGTACGGCCTTGGCCTGCGCGACCTCTGCGGCATCGGCAAGGCGATGGAACAGCGCCTGCTGCGTCAGGGGATTCGCAGCGTGCGCGACCTGTACGCCGCCGGCCGGGAGGAATTGCGCCAAGCCTGGGGCAGCATCGAAGGGGAGCGGGTCCATGCACGGCTGCGCGGGGAGGAGCTGCCCGAACTGCCTGCGCAGCGCGGCAGCGTCAGCCACTCGCACGTGCTGCCGCCCGAGCTGCGCACCCCGGAGGCAGCCTACTCCGTCCTGCACCGCCTGCTGCAAAAGGCCGCAATGCGCGTACGCAGCTACGGATGCATCGCCGGCGCCATGCACGTAAAGGTCAAATACCGCGACGGCAGCCGCTGGGAACGACAGGCCCATTTCGACCCGACCAACGACACGCTGCAGTTGCTCGATGCGCTGAATCGACTGTGGCAAGCGTTCCCGGAAAAAAGTCAGTCTCCGCCGTACGGCGTCGCCGTCGTCCTGACGCAGCTCGACGCGCAGTCGCAGCGCAGCCGGTCCCTATTCGACCAGGGCCGTTCCCACGACAGGCTGAATGAGGTGATCGATTCGGTGAACCTGCGCTACGGCAGACAGTCCCTCTATTTCGGCGGCGCTTACCGCGCCTTGAACGCCGCGCCCATGCGCATCGCGTTCAACCACATCCCCGATCTGGAGACGGAAAGCGATGATTAGAAAGTAATCACCTGTCGCACCACCTTGGCGTCGGAAAGCGCGTCGAAGGCCTCGTTGATCTGCTCCAGCTTCAGCGTCCGCGTCACCAGCTTGTCCACCGGCATGCGCCCCTGGCGGTAGAGCCGGATGAAGGCCGGGATGTCGCGTCCCGGCACGCAGGTGCCGATGTAGCTGCCCTTGATGGTGCGCGCCTCGGCAACGATGCGCGCGATGGGGAAGCTGAATTTCAGCGACGGATGCGTCAGGCTCGTCGTCACCGTACTGCCGCCGCGCCGCGTCGCCTCGAAGGCATGGCTGAAGCCCTCCAGCGACGAACTGGTGTCGATGGCGTGGTCCACCCCGCCCTGGGTCATCTCGCGCACCGCCTCCGCAGCCCCCGCGCTGCCGGCGACGACACAATCGCTTGCGCCAATCGATTTTGCCAGCGCCAGTTTTTCCTCGCTCGGATCGACGGCGATGATGCGGCCGGCCCCCGCCGTCACTGCGCCGAGCACGGCCGAAAGGCCGACCCCGCCCAGGCCGAACACCGCCACGCTCTGCCCGGGCCGGATGCCTGCCGTGTACAGTGCCGTCCCGGCGCCACACATCACCGCGCAGCCGAACAGGCTGGCCTCGATGAAGGACAGGTCTGCGGGAATCTTCACCAGGGATTTTTCCGACACCAGTGCATATTCGGCAAAGGCCGAAAGGCCCATGTGGTGATGCACGGCCTGGCCATCCAGCCGCAGGCGCGGCCCGCCGGTAAGCAGGCGCCCCTCCCGGTTGGCCTGGGTGCCGCGCGCGCAGAGCGAAGGCCGCCCCTCGATGCAGTGCTCGCATTCGCCGCACTGGGTGAGGAAGATCAGGGCAACATGGTCACCCGGCTTGACCGAATGCACGCCCGGACCGACTTCCTCGACCATGCCGGCAGCTTCATGCCCCGGCACGATGGGCATCGGCCAGGCACGATCACCATTCACAACCGATAAATCCGAATGACACAGGCTCGCTGCCTTGATCGCGACGATCACTTCGCCAGCAGCAGGCGGGGGCACCTCGACGGTCTCGATGAGGAGTGGACGGCTGGCAGCGTAGGGGCGCGGCATGCCGGCTTTTCGCAGGATGGCAGCCTTGAATTTCATGGCGGTTCCTCGCACTCGGTAATGAGTACCCTGATGATACCCGAAGGCATTCACCCGATAAAAAAGCCCGGCTTCGCTGGAAGCCGGGCTTTTTTTTGGATAGTCTGACGATGACCTACTTTCGCACGGGTATCCGCACTATCATTGGCGCGGAGTCGTTTCACGGCCCTGTT
>CAJPFL010000212.1 GCA_905339315.1 Rhodocyclaceae bacterium | reverse complement strand
TGCATCTCCTTCGCCAGCTTCTTGCAATAGCCGCAGTTCGGGTCCTCGAAGGTGGCGATGACGCGCTTGCCGTCGCCGCGCACCGTCTTCACGGCGAGCTCCAGCGGCAGATCGGAAAACTTGATGGCGGAGAGCTTGTTGAGCCGCTCCTGCGTCAGGTTGGTCCGCGTCCTGGTGTCGATGATGCTGCCGTCGATGATCAGGCTGACCTTCTCGTCGGTATAGTAGATTTCATTGCCGGACTGGATTTCGTAGAGGCCGAGCAGGCTGGTTTTCTTGACCCCATCCACTTTGCCGCCCATCCAGGCTTCGACGGCCTTCCTGACGGAGGCTTCGTCGGCCCGGGCGGCGCCGGTGGTGAGCAGCAGGATTGCCAGGCCGGTGCAATAAACAAGTTGCTTGAACATGATGTCTCCGAGAGGGTGGGGGTCAGCCGAGCGCGTAGCGCACCAGCATGTTGCGTAGGACAGGCAGGCTGTCGGTGAGGTTCAACCCAAGATTGCGAACCAGCGAGAGAGCGGGGTGGCTGGGCCGGAACAGCCTTTGCAATCCGTGTGTCGTCCATTGTAGCAGGGCGACCTCCTCGGCCCGCGCGCGCGCGTAGCGCCTGAGGTGCCGCTCGTCGCCGCAATCCCCGAATTCCGGCAGGGCTTGCAGGACACCGGCCAGCGCGCGCGCATCGAGAAAGCCGAGGTTGATGCCGTGCCCGGAGAGCGGATGGATGGCGTGGGCGGCATCGCCGATCAGGGCGAGGCGCGGCGCAACGATTCGCGGCACTCGCGTGAGCCGCAAGGGGAAGGCGGCCGGCGGCGCCTGCAGCGAGAGCGCACCGAGCCGGTCGTTTCCCGCCTTGGCCACCCGGCCGCACAACTTTGGGGCATCGAGGCCGAGCAGTTCATGCGCATGGGTTTCCGGTGTCGACCAGACCATCGAGATGCGATTGCCCGGCAACGGCAGCCAGGCGAGCACGCCATCTGCGCGAAACCACTGGAAGGCGGTGTTGCGGTGCGGCTTTTCGCATTCGAAATTGGCCACCACGCCCATTTCGCCATAGAGCAGGGTGTCGGCCTGCATCCCGGCCTGTGCGCGCACCCAGGAATCAGCGCCGTCGGCGCCGACGATCAGGCCGGCTTCGAGGGTTTGGCCCGAAGTCAGTCCCAGCAGCACGGCGTCCTCGCGCATTTCCAGGCGTTCCGGCTGCGCCGGACAGATCAGCGTGACGTTGCCCTGTCGCTTGACGCCTTCCCGCAGCTCGCGCTGGATGAGCCCTGCCTCGACGATCCAGGCGAGCTGGTCTGCGCCGCTGTCGTAGGCGGAGAAGTCGAGCAGGCCGTCGCCGTCGCCGCGGATCGCCATGTCGTAGACGGGGGTCAATCGTTCGGCTGCGAGATGCTGCCAGGCGCCGACCTCCTGCAGAAAACCTTGGGCGGCAGGGCTGACGGCATAGACGCGGCTGTCCCATCCGTCCGGCGCCGGCGCGGGCGGGCGGCTGTCGATCAGGGCAATGCGGTAGCGGCTGCCCTTGAGGGCGGCGGCAAGGCTGGCGCCGGCCAATCCGGCGCCGACGATGACGATGTCGAAGCGCAATTTACAGTCGGGGAAAGGGTTGGTCGTGCATTGTGACGCTTCCCGTCCAACCTTGACAAGGCCTTGCCCGGCAACGATAATTCGCCCCCTTCCCCAATGGTGATGTAGCTCAGTCGGTTAGAGCGAGGGATTCATAACCCCTAGGTCGGCAGTTCGATTCTGCCCATCACCACCACCCTTCCCTGCCGGGCCTATAATCCTTGCCTACCTCCTTTTTGCCGGCGGCGTGGCATGCGACTGATTCTCTTCCTGACGCTGGGTGTGCTGCTGCCGGGAGCTGCGGCGCAGGCACCGGCCGAACGCCTCGAGGGACCGGCCGTCAAGGTCGACGATGCCTGGATCTACAACAAGATCAACGGCTGGAACGGCGAGCTGGAGGATATTTCCGTCGTCCGGGTCAAGGAGGTCACGGCCCAGGGCATCCTCCTGCAGGCTACCGCCCTTGATGGCAGCAGCCCGGCCCTCATCCGTCGCACCGCTGGTTTCAACGTTTTCAGCATCGAGGCGCCGAATCTCGTCCGCACCATGCGGCCCCACTATCCGAACTTCTCCTTCCCCCTGTGGGTTGGCAAGACCTGGGAGGGCAAGGTGGCTTTCGAGAGCAGCGACCAGCCCGCAAAGATGGTGCAGGCGGAACTGAGGGCGCGCGTCGCAGGCTACGAGACGGTAACGGTGCCCGCGGGAACGTTCTACGCGCTGAAAATCGTGATCGAAGGCGCGTACCGGGCGCAAAACCTCGAGTTCACCTGGACCGGCCGCATCGAGGATACGCTCTGGTATGCGCCGCAGGTGCGCAATGCCGTCCGCTATGAATACCGCGACTCGTCCGGCGGCAGCCCCCACAACCACGAAATCCACGAACTGGTGAATTACTGGCTGGTGCCCTGATCAGGGTACGTGCCTGACATAGGTGCTGGCCTCGATGTGGCCGGGTACGCGCTCGAGCACCTGGGCATAGAGCTCCTTGGCCTTGCGGCTGCGCTTCAGGGCGGCCTCGGCGCGCGCCCAATACACCAGCAGCGTGGCGTCGGCGGGATAGCGCGCCGAGACTTCTGCGGCATGCTTCGACAGATCCTCCCAGCGCGAAAGCGCTTCCTCGCAGACCATGATGCGGACATGGGCGGTGTAGTTCCACGGGCTCTCGGCCAGCACTTTCCTGCCGCTCTGGATGGCGTCGTTCCAGCGGTAGAGCGCCATCTGCGGCAGCATCAGGCCGAGCCGGGCCTCGAGGGAGCGCGGGTTGACTTCAGCGGCGCGCTGGTAGCGCTTTTCCGATTCGGCGTACTTGCCCTGCAGGTGCAGCAGCCAGGCCGTGCGCATGATGGCGAATTCGTTGACGGGCTGGCGATTGGCCATGGGCTCGATCAGGCTGAGCGCATCCGCATACTTGCCGACGTATTCCAGCCGGTACGATTCCGACCAGGGATCCGGTTGCGCGCCGGCCAGGGGTGCCAGCAGCAGCGCGGCGATGGCCACGGCGGTTTTGGCGAGCAGGCGTTGTAGCGTCGTCATGAGGCTTCTCCTTTGCACGATTTCATATTGCGTGTTGTCCGCCTCAAGGGTTGCCCCCGGGCGCTTGCTGCAGTTCGGCCTCCCAGCGCCTGTTCGGCGTGCCGAGCTTCAAGCGCCGGATGCCGACTCCCGGTTCGATCCAGGCCTGGGTTTCATAGTGCCAGACCAGGCCGGGGGCAAGGCGCAGGACATGCGTGCCTTCCTGTACCCAGGCGCCGCTCGGCTCATCCCATTTCCGCCGGTAGCTGCTGTCGCAGCTGGCGCCGAGGGGATGCAGCAGGTCGCAGAGCAGGCGCTGTCCGGCCGAGAGCGGCAGGAGCCGCGCGGGCGGGCGGTCGCGCCACTGGTCGGCAACCGCCGAGAGCGGCGTCAGGCCGAGGGCCAGCAGCCACAGGTCGAGCATGGGGTCGCGGCGCGCGTTCCGGTCGTAGAAACCCAGGACGGCGGCAGTTTCCACATAGGCCGCCGAGGCTCCCCTGCCGGTCTCGAGGCGGGATTGGCCAAGCAGGGTGAGCTTGGCGCGCAGCGTGGCAACCACTGTGTTGCCATCGGGGCCGCGCAGGCGGTACGAGAGGATTTTGTCGCGCGACAGCCGCATCGCCGAGGCGAGCCGCTCGTCGCTGAGGGCCGTGCTGACCTCCTCGTCCTGCCCGGGCAGATGGAAAAGCCGGAACTCGCGGGAGTGCATGACGTTGCGAACCAGGACGTTGGTCAGGTGGAAGGGGCGCGTCGGACTGCCCAGCTCGTCGTCCCGCTGCACCTGCAGGTGCAGATGTGGCTCAGGCGACCGCCCCGAGCTGCCGCAGGCGGCGACTTGCTGCCCGGCCGCCACCCATTCGCCGATGCAAACCTTGATGCTGCCGCGCTTGAGATGGGCGAGCAGCACATGCAGGCCGCCGACACGCAGCAGGATGAAGTTTCCCCAGTTGTTGGCAATGTCGGCGTCCCCTGGCAGCGAGTCGGCGAGATCGTCGCATAGCCTCACGACCTGCCCTGCGGCCGGTGCCAGAACGGGCGCACCGAAGCAGAAGTAATCCTCGCGCAAGGCGCCATCGCCGCCATGGTTGCGGCCGTTCTCCGCGATGTCGAAATCGAGCGCATGCTGCCAGGGCTGCTGGTGCGTGTGCGGCCCGTCGAATCCCTGCGTGACACGCCATTCGCCATGGAAGGGCAGCTGCAAGGGCAGACTGTCTGCGGTGCCGCCGCGCGCTTCCGCCAGCCGCGAGCGCTCGAGGTTGATTTCCGGCGAGTCAGGGTTGTCCAGTACCAGCACCGGCTGGCGGGCCGCCAGGCGCGCGCCAAGGCTGCCGAGCATCAGGTAGGCGGCTCCCAGGAAAGGCGTTGTCAGCAGGAGCAGATGCAGGGGCTGCAACAGCACTTCGAACACGATCACCAGCCAGCCCGCCAGCGCGCTGCCGGCCAGTGCCGTGAGAAAGCTGGCGCGGCCGGGAACGGCGAAAAAGCCCCCCAGTGCCATCGCCACCAGGGAGAAATTGAAGGCGAGCGAGGTGGCATCGCTGCCGCCGAGCAGGTGCACGGTGAGGGTCCCCGTCGCATAGCCTGCAGCCGCCAGCAGGCCCAGGTAGCGCGAAGCCGCCAGAATTCCGGCGAAAACGAGCGCGCCTGCGGCGGGATAGGGAATCAGCAGCAGCCAGCCGATCGAAACGAAGAAGCGGTCCAGCCATGGCCAGGGCAGAAGGGGGTCGCTGATTGCCAGGGCACTGGCCGGCAGGGCAGACGGGGCGTTGACCTGCCAGGCGAGAAAGACCGCCCAGCAGGCAAGGACAAACGGCAGGCTGAGCACCGGCAGGCGGGTAGTTTTCCAGAACAGGGCGGCCAGCCAGTGCGCCAGCAGCGTGGAAAACAGCGCGGCAAGAACGATCCAGAGGAAATATGCGCCGTCCAGGGAATGGAAGGCGCCGATGACCAGCCCGCACAGCAGGCCATTGACGAGATGCAGCCGGCCGCTGGTCGGGAGCTGGAAAAGGCGCGCCCACAGGGCGGCGGCGAACAGTCCCGTCAGACCGCCCAGGGCGGCCCGGGGCGTCCACCAGGTGAGCGCGGCAAACCAGGCACCGATCCAGGGCGAGTGACTAAAGAAAACCGCGGCATAGGTCTTGGCCAGGGAGCGTGCCAGGTGGACGACGGAAAGCTTGGCAGTCGGTAGGCCGCTCATCGTGATGGCGTCGGGTTGGGAAATGGCGCGTGCAGCGCATCCGGCACGCGCTCCAGTTCCGTCAGGGTCTGCAGGGTCTCGGCCAGGCGGATCGGCTCGATCGATCCGTCCTGCATGACCATCACGACGGCCGGGCGACTCTGGATGAACTGCATCCACTGCGTATTGTTGTAGGCGCCTGCGGGGGAAATCAGCAGGGCGTCGCCGACGTTGAGCGGTGGCAGCATGACGGAGGCGCGCACCGTGTCGATGTTCATGCAAAGCGGCCCGTAAAGGACGGTTTCCTCGGCGAGCCCTTCGACCGGCTGCAGCGGCCGCACATCGTGGTTGTACCAGTAGGCGGTAAACAGCAGATTGACGCCGGCATCGAGAATCGCGGCGCGGCGACCGTCGGGAAGGCGCTTGCCGCCAACGACGCGGGTGACCAGGACCTCGGCATCGTCGACGAGGGCGCGGCCAGTTTCGAGGACCAGTGCGGGCACGGGCTTGCCCAGGGCGGCACGCCCGCGCGTGGCTTCGGCGAGGGCGGTCACGATGGCTTCGGCGTATTGCTCGAAACTCGGCACCGTCTGGTCGGGCGGCAGATACAGGCCCTGCAGGGAGTTGCGGGAAGCGAAGCCCCCGCCAATATCCAGGTATTCGATGCGGCAGCCGGTTTCGCGCTCGGCGGCTTCCATGAACTCGGCCATGATGCGGGCCTGCTGGGCGTAGGCGCGCACGTCGAGGATGAAAGTGCCGATGTGGCTGTGCAGGCCGGTGAGCTGCAGCCATTGGCTGGCGCCGATGCGCCGGGCTGCGTCCATTGCCGCGCCGGATTCGTAATTGAAGCCGAAGCGGCTCCACGGTTCCGTGTGGCCGGTGTCGAAATTCATTCGCAGCCCGACCGGCACCTGCCTGCCGAGACGCTGCGCAATCTGCTCCACCGCGAACAGCTCGTCGAGGTGGTCGAGATGCAGCGCTGCGCCTTCGAGCAAGGCCTGTTCAAGGGCGGCGGCCGGTTTCCAGGGACCATTGAAGATGATGCGCGAACCCGGCACCCCGAGGGCCCGCGCCTTGCGGTATTCCAGTTCGGACACCACTTCGGCCCAGGAACCCTCCTGGTGCAGGACATTGCATATGGCGCCAAGATAATTCGTCTTGTACGACCAGCCATGGCGCACTTTCGGCCAGCGGGTGGAAAAGGCGCGACGCAGGTGGCGGGCGTTTTCTCGCAGCCGTTTCTCGGAAACGATGAAAAGGGGGGAGCCGTATTGCTCCAGCAGCGGCGGGATGGCCACGCCATCGAGCTCGGATTGATGCAACTGCGGGCGCAGCGCGCCGAACTTGTTCATGCCGCCTGGGCGATGCGGCGTCAGGACGGGCTTGCTCCAGGGGGTGCGCTGCTTCATGGTTGTTGGCTTTCCGGTTCCGAGTGGCCCTCAATCATCAGGGATTCGAAGGACGACAGCGGGACGATGGTTTCCTCGGCATAGCGTATGAACAGCATCCCCGGCCGGGGCGGCTGCAGCGCAGGCGGCGCCTCCCCCAGCGCGAGGGCCAGCAGCATCGCCGGCAGGTTGCGCCCGACGCCCTGCGAAAGATAGATCCAGGCAGGGAAGCGCGGATTGATCTCGATCAGTTGATAGACGCCCTGGTTGTCGCGCATGACTTCGATCTCGATGGGGCCCTTCCACTTCAGCGCAGCGACCAGACGCTGCGCGGTTTTGGCCAGTTCCTCGTCATGGATCGAAATGCCCGCCCAGGCCTTGCCGCGGCTGGTGGTGGCGCGCTTCTTCATCATGACTTCGCCGAGCAGCGCCCCCGTGCCGTCGCCGATGCCGGCGAGATTGCATTCCTCGCCGGTGATGCGCCGCTGCACCAGCACCGGCAGCCCCCATTCGGCGACGATCGCACGAAAGGCGATTTCTGCTTCCTCGCGGTTGGCGGCCATCCGGGCATCGTAGAAGACGCCCTTCACCATCAGCGGGAAAGGCCAGTCCTTGCGTTCGCAATCGCGGAAAAAATCGGCTTGGGTGATGGGAAGGGTTTCCGGGCTGGCCACCCCAGCCTCGCGGGCCAGATCGGAGAGTCGGTCCTTGGCGCGCCTGGCCAGCTGCTCCGGGCCGGGCAGATAGCTGCGAATGCCGAGCGCGGCCAGGCGCGGCGCCAAATTGACCAGCAACGGCAACTCCGCATCGAGGCAGGGCAGAAGCACGTCGATGCGCTCGATGTCATGAATCTCAGCCAGCCGCTCAAAAAAAGCATCCGTGCCGCTGCCCGGGTAGGAAAGCAGATGGGCGCTGTCGCAATATTCACGGCGGTGCAGGCCGGGATCCAATGCGTCGTAGCCGAGGCCGACGATGCGGATGCGTTGGCCGTAGGCTTCGCGCAGGCAGCGCGCCACCGCCAGGCCGGCGCCCGGATTGTCGGGCACTGCGTTCATGCCGGTGATGGCGACGGTGAGCACGGGGTCGTGCTTCATCTGAACGTATTTCGCAGCAGATTGGCGAATTCGATCACGTCGCGTTCTGCGGCCAGGATATCCACCTCGAACTCTTCGGACAGGGAAGCAACGATGCCGGGAAGGTCGGTTCCCTGCTGGAGCCGCCGCAGAATGGCCAGGCCCGATCCGTTTACGCTAAAACTATTGCCGGTCACCGGATCAAATACGAAACCGCTGTCGCTGAGGGCCAGCCGCATCAAGTGCTCCGGCTTTGGCAACTCCAGCGCCCGGCCTTGTTTATCCTGGTTATTGTCCATGAGCCCCCCCGATGCGGCTATTATGCGTGCAGATGGAGACAATGGGTGCATCGCCAAGGAATGCCGGCAGAATGTGCGAATAAAAACCTTGAATGCATGAAAAAACCTGCCAAATATGCCTCCGGGGACCGAGGCTGAGCGATGATGGCCACCAGGATTGATGCCCGCGGCCAGCCGATCAGGCATCAGTTGTATTTTCTGGTGCTGGCTGCCGTCCTGCCCCTGATTCTGGTATTTGCCTATGATCTCTACCAGGAAACTCAGGACGGTTTTCGGCGTGCGCAAGACGAGGCTCAGCGTCTTGCCAAGGTGGCGGCGGCGGATGCGCAGGGCTATTTTGCCAGGACGGAACAGAGGCTCGGCGACATCGCCCGCCGCGTCGAGGTGGGCAGCCTCGAGCCGGCGCGCTGCAAGTCGCTGTTCGCCGATATCGAAACCATCCGCCGTGAATATGCCGGCCTGGCCATGGTTGACCGGGACGGAAGGCTGGTGTGTCTTGCCGGCGACGACAAGGAGCCATCGCTCGAAGGGCTGACGGCGGCCCGGCCCCTGCTGGCCCTGATCGGCGGATATCCGCAAATCCTGGTTGGCGCCCCGGTCAGGGGCCGCGCGACCGGGAAATGGATGCTTCCGCTGGCGTATCCGGTGCGTGGCGGCGATGGCGGTGCCGCGGGCATGGTGATTGCCGCCGCGGAATTGAACCGGTTTCAGTCCCTGGTCGTCTCGCTGGATCTGCCGGACAAGCCGAAATTCCTGATCATTAAAAGCGATGGCCTGGTCGTCGCCAGCTCGCAGGATCCGGACCGGTACATCGGCCAGAGCGGCAGCGGAGAAGCGCTGATCCGGGCCGTCATCGACCGGCGCAGCGGCATCCTGCGCGGGCAGTTCCTGGATGGCGTGGAACGGATCTACGGATTTCATCCTGTCAGCGGGACCGACTGGATTGCCATCATCGGCCTCGATGTCGCCCCCATCCGTGAAGGCGTGCAGGAGAGCGCACGCAGGCATGGCGTTTACGGCCTGGCCGTAATAGCAATCGCCCTGTTCCTGTCATTCGCTTTGGGACGGCGCATCTCGGCGCCGATTGCGGCGGTAGCACGGGCCGCCCACGCCTTTGGCGAGGGCCGGCGCGAGACGCGGGCACCGGTGGCGGGCGCCAGGGAAGTGGCCGAAGTCGCGCTCCAGTTGAATCACTTGTTCGGCACCCTCGCCGATCGGGAACGTTCCCTGGTCGAAACACAGGAAATGCTCGACGGCCTGCTGGAATCGATGGATCGCGTACTGTGGTCCTTTGCGCCCGACATGAGCGCGGTGTTCTTCGCCAGCGATTCGTCGAAGAAGCTGTTTGGCCATGAGGCGGCGGCGTTCCGCGCCAATCCCCGCCTCTGGCTGGAACTGATCCATCCGGAAGATCGCCCGCAGGCCGAGGAGGCGTTGGATCGAATCATCCACTCCGGTGCCGGTGCCATGGAGTACCGCATCGTCCATCCGGACGGTGAAACCCGCTGGGTGCAGGTACGCTGGCGCCATGCCGCCGAGGGGCAGGGCAAGCCGGCACGCTTGGACGGCATCGTCACGGACATTACCGAGCGCAAGCAGGCGGAGGAGGAAAACCGCCAGCTGCTGGCGATCGTCGAGCAGAGCCTGAATGAAATCTACGTTTTCGACGTTGCCACCCTGCGCTATGAATACGCCAACAGCGGCGCGCTGCAGAATCTCGGCTATTCCTTCCGCCATTTGCGCCTGCTGACGCCGATGGACCTGATGCCGCAGTACTCGGAAGGCGCCCTGCTGAGGATGATCGCGCAGCTGACCCATCGGGAAAAGGCGCAGCAGGTCTTCGAAACGATCCATCGCCGGTCCGATGGCAGCGATTACCCCGTGGAAGTGCATTTGCAGTGCGTCGAGCGGGAGGGGCGCTGGAAATGCCTCGCCGTCGTGATCGACATATCCGAGCGCCAGCGCGCACAGTCCGAAATCATGAAGCTGACCAGCTCGCTCGAGCGCCGCGTGGTCGAGCGAACGGCGGAGCTGGCGCAGGCCAATGCCGAACTGGAATCGTTTGTTCACTCCATTTCCCATGACCTGCGCACGCCGTTGCGGGCCATCAACGGCTATGCAACCATCCTGGCCGAGGAACAGAAAGAGCGCCTGGATCCGAATTCAATCGAGATGCTGAAGCGCATCGCACGTGGTGCAGTGCACATGGGCGAGGCGATCGATGACCTGCTGACCCTCGCGCGCGTAGGCCGTGACGGCATGAATCTCATGCAGGTGGATATGACGGCGATGGCGCGCACCATCGTCGAGGAGCTGCATCAAGAGAACCCGGCGGCGCAGGTGACGATACACGCCATGCCTGCGGCGATGGCCGATCCGATACTGTTGCGCCAGGCCATGCTCAACCTGATCGGCAATGCCCTGAAGTTCACTTCGAGGCGCACCGATGCCCGGATCGAAATCGGTGCGACGCAGGAGCAGGGTGGGCCGCCGGTGTATTTCATCAGGGACAACGGCGCCGGCTTTGACCCGGCACATGCCGCAAAGCTGTTTGGGGTTTTCCAGCGCCTGCACCAGGAATCGGAATTCCCCGGTGCCGGCGTCGGCTTGGCCATCGTCAAGCGCATCATCGAACGTCACGGCGGCAGCGTCTGGGCGGAGGCCGCGCCGGGGAAAGGGGCAACATTCTGTTTCACCCTGCCTTGAAAACGGGCCCGATGACCTATAATTCATATATATGAATCCCATTGTCTCCGCGATTATCAGCAGCATTATCGAGAACATCTTGGAGTCGGCGATGGCGCCAGCGCCAGCCATGCCGCCGAGCGCGCCGGTCGGGATCGTGCGGCCGGCGCTGCAGAACGGGCCGCTGGCGACGATGAGTCCGCCGAATAACGGCTACGCCCAGTTCAACGACCAGACGCTGCGACTGGCGGCCAGCCTGCAGATCCGCGATATACAGAACCGCATCGTCATGTCGGGCAGCGTCCAGCAGCCGGTTCCCGTGCTCTACAAGCTCGATGAATACGGTTCCGTGCAGCGCGTCTGGGTATTGACCCAGGAAGAGGCGGAAGTCGCCGAGCAGATCATCAAGCAGAAGAAATCCGCCCCCCCGAAGTAGTGGCCAAGAAGCTTTACATCAAGACCTTCGGCTGCCAGATGAACGAGTACGATTCCGACCGCATGGTCGACGTGCTCGCCGCCGAGGGAATCGAGAAGACCGATTCCCCCGAGGACGCCGACGTCATCCTCTTCAATACCTGCTCGGTGCG
>CAJPFL010000211.1 GCA_905339315.1 Rhodocyclaceae bacterium | reverse complement strand
ATGCTGGAGAGGTCGAAGCCGGTCTCGCGCGCCACTTCGGCGAGGCGCAGGGCATAGGTCGGCGTGCAGCAGAGCACGCTGGCGCCGACGTCGCGCATCAGCTCGAGGCGCTGCGGCGAATCGCGCCCGCCGCCGGGAATCATCAGCGCGCCGAGCTGGCGCGCGCCCTCGGTGGCGGCCCAGAAGCCGACGAAGGGGCCGAAGGAGAAGGCCATGAAGATGCGGTCGGCGGCGGTGACGCCGGCGCCGGCCAGGACGTGGCCCCAGCAGCGGCCCCACCACTGCCAGCCGGCCTCGGTGTCGGGCACCTTGAGCGGCACGCCGGTTGTGCCGGAAGTCTGGTGGAAGCGCACGTACTGCTCGAGCGGATAGGTGAGGTTGTGGCCGAAGGGGCCGTGGGCGGCCTGGTCCTGCATCAGCTCGTGCTTGGTGGTGAGCGGCAGTTTGGCCAGATCGGCGAGCGAGCGGATGTCGCCCGGCTCGGCACCGGCGGCCTTCCATTTGTCGGTATAGAAGCGGTTCCTGCCCCACAGCTCGCGGCTCATCGCCTGGAACTTCTCAAGCTGCAGCGCGGCGAGCTGCTCGCGCGGCAGGGTCTCGGTGCCTGAATCGAAATAGGTCATGGTTTCGTTAGAAAAAAAGCCTCTCCGCTTTTCCGTTGCTACTTGCAGTCGCGCATCTCCTTGTAGACGGCCTGCTCCATCTTCAGCATCGCCTCGCGCTGCTCGGCCGGCCATTCGTAGGCGAGCGCGCTGGTCGACACGCCGGGCCAGGACTGGTCCTTGGCGCCGATCACCTCCATCTCCCAAAGCTGGATGACGTAGGGCGCGGCGCCGTCGAGCTTCGGCTTCAGCTGGCGCGCCCGGCCCTTGACGAGGAAGCTGATGTCCCCCGGGCCGATGATCTGCAGCGCCGCCTGGCCGCTGCGCTGCAGGTTGGCCATGGTCGAGCCGCCTTCGTCGACGGCGAAGCGCAGCCGCCCGGCGTCGAGGGAGAGGATCCAGGTGAAGGCGGAGGTGGCGTAGCCATCGGCGCCGGCCGTGAGCAGCAGGCCGGGTGCGCCGGGGCGCAGGTAGGCGACGAGCTTCTCGGGCATTTGCGGTGTGATGTTGCCGATCATGTTCTTCCTTTCAGCATGTTGGGCGCCAGCGCGCCGTTGCGTCCCTGATGACGCCGTAAAACCATTCGTCGATCGCCGCGCCGCCCGCCGGCGGCGGCTCCTGCGGCCACTCGCCCGGGGCGAAGCAGCCGGCCTCGACGGCATCGTCACCCGCTGCCAGCACGCCGCCGACGGCATGTGCGCGGTAGGCGACGATCAGCACATTCACGTCGGCGCGCGAATAAACCTCGAACAGGCCGTCGAGCGCGATCTCCAGCCCCGTCTCTTCCCGCGCCTCGCGAACGACCGCTTCGGGCACCGACTCGCCGGTCTCGACATAGCCGGCAGGCGGCGCCCAGTAGCCGGCGAGGGGGTCGGCCAGGCGGCGGATCAGCACCAGCCTGCCTTCGTGCTCGATCAGCGCCATGCCGACCGGCAGCGGGTTGCGCCAGGCGACCGCGCCGCAGCGTTCGCACTGCTCGCGCGTCTTGCCGTCAAAAGTCAGTGTCGCCAGTACGGCGCCGCAGTGCTGGCAGTGACGCTGCATCCGCTCAACACACCACGCTGACGGCGACCTTGTCGCCGTCGGCGACGCCGAGCGCCTGGCGCACCGGCACCGCGGAAATCACCTCGAACTTGTCCGGCGGGTAGCCCGCCACCTCGGGGAACACCACCGCGCCGGTGATGCAGCCGCCGACCACCACGTGGAAGCACTTCGCCGCGCAGAACCCCGCCTCGGGCGTGATGGCGATGCCGGCCTCGCGCGCCATGCAGCGTTTCGCCTCGTCCCAGGCCTGCCCGCTCATCAGCAGGTTGAAGGTGCCCGGGTAGGGCTCGAAGCCGAGCTTGGCGAGGAATTCGCGCCGCACCCATTCCAGCGCGGTGAAACTCGCGCCCTCGCCCAGGCCCGAGCAGGCCTCGCCCACCAGCAACAACGTTTCGGTTTCCGTCACCGTCATGGCCACGCTCCCCGGCTGTCCGCCCCTACTTCCGTTTCATTGCTTCCCGCTCCTCGTTGCCGGTCCAGCGCTTGAAGAGGTCGAGGTCCAGGTCGAACTGGTCGAGCGCCTTGTTCACCGACTGCATGATCACGTCCTCGAGCGTCTTCGGCCGGTGGTAGAACGCCGGCAGCGGCGGCACCAGCACCGCGCCGGCTTCCGTCACCTGCGTCATCAGGCGCAGGTGGCCGAGGTGCAGCGGCGTCTCGCGCAGCATCAGCACCAGCTTGCGCCGCTCCTTCAGGCAGACGTCGGCGGCGCGGATCAGCAGGTTGGTGTTGAACGAATTGGCGATGGCCGAGAGCGTCTTGATCGAGCACGGCGCGATCACCATGCCGGCATGGCGGAAGGAGCCGGAGGAGATGCAGGCGCCGACGTCGTTGATGTCGTGCACGTGCGTCGCCAGCTGCTTCAGGCCGTCGATCGTGTAGTCGGTCTCGTAGACGATGGTGCGCTTGGCCGAGTCGCTCATGACGAGATGCGTCTCCACCCCGGCCTTCTGCAGCACCTCCAGCATGCGGATGCCGTAAATGGCGCCGCTGGCGCCGGAAATGCCCACCACCAGTTTCATGCCTGCCTTCATGCCTGTCCCTTTTCGATCGCTGAGAGCACCGCCCGTGCCCGGGCCGCCGCCGCGGGCGGCATGGCGATCTTGTCGAACTGCGCCCCGGCGCCACGCGTGGCGTCGAAGCCGATCTTGGAGCCGCTGTCCCCGGCGGAGGAAGGGTCGATGATATAGCCTTCCGTGCCGCTCACGACCACCGTGTCGCGCGCCGGCTGGAAACGGGTCGACATCGCCCAGGCCACCTCGCGCGGATCGCGCAGGTCGACGTCCTCGTCGACCACCGTCAGCACCTTCAGGCGCCGGTCGAGACTCAGCGCCAGGTGGATCAGCCGCCGCACCTCGTGGTCCGGGCAGTCGCGCACCGAGATGACGGCGGCGAAGCTGCAGGTGCCCGGCACCAGTTCGAGGTCCACCACGCCGCGCACCAGGCCCTTCAGCTGGCCGAGCAGCTCGGCGCCGCCGGCGAGCGAGAGCAGCGTGTCGACGTCGGCCGTCCACGGCACCAGCGCCGGGAAGATGAAATCCTTGCGGTGGGTGACGGCGCTGACCTCGATGACCGGGCTGCGGTTGGTGAAGTAGGCGCCGGTGTTCTCGCCGAAGGGGCCTTCCGGCTCGCGCACGCCGGGCAGGATATGGCCTTCGAGGACGACCTCGGCGTGCGCCGGAATGTCGAGATCCACCGTCAGGGCGCGCGCGAGCGCGACCGGGGCGCCGGCCAGCGCGCCGGCGATCTCCATCTTGTCGGGCCCGCGCGGGCCGGTCTTGACCACCGCGGCAATGAGCTGGGCGGGGTCCATGCCGAGCGCCACCGCCACCTCGAGCGGCCGGCCGGCGGCCTCGGCATTGGCGAGGTAGGTCGACAGCGGCGGATTGGAGAGCAGGATGCCGAAGCGGTTGCCGCCCTTGTACATCATGCGGTGGATGCCCATGCCGCGCATCCCCGTCGCCGGGTCGCGTGCCAGCACCATGCCGCAGGTGAGGAAGGGCGCGGCATCCTTCTCGTGATGGGTGAGCAGCGGCAGCAGCGCGCCGACATCCGCCGGCTGCCGGTGCACGACCTCCTGCACCGGCACCTCCGCCGCGCGCACGGGCGGCACGCCCTGGCCGCTGCGCGCGACGTAGGTGTCGATGAGGCCGTCCTCCGTCGTGCCCAGCGCCCGCGCCGCAAGGCGGCGGCTGGAGAGCAGGTTGCCGGCGATGCGCACGCCGGGAAAGCCCGCCACCTGCTCGCACAGCACGGCGCGGCCCTGCGCCGCCTTCAGGAGCGCCGCGATCTCGAACTTCGGATCGAGCGGCTCGCGCACGCGGATCAGGTCGCTGCCGAGACCGTCCAGGAACGTCCTGAGATCCGCAAAGGCCATGTTGGGATGAGCACCCGGCGCGTCATTCCCGCGAAGGCGGGAATCCAGATGTTGCATGGATTCCGGGTTCCGCTGCGCGGCCCCGGAATGACGGAGTTTCGTTCGCCGGCATGTGCAATTACAGGTACTTCGCCGGCATGCG
>CAJPFL010000210.1 GCA_905339315.1 Rhodocyclaceae bacterium | reverse complement strand
GTCCGGCACGGAAAGCTGAAAGCGCGCGCTCATCCGCGACAGCTCGGAATCCAGCTCGAGGCGCGGGCTGACCAGCACCAGGGTGCGCGCGGCCTGGCCGTGATCCATGGCGATCTCGCGGATCAGGCGCGCATTCACCGGGTCGGACAGATAGGGATGGGCGTCGAGCAGGACATACAGGCCGTTCTGCGACGTCTTGTCGATGTGGCGCAGGGCATCGAGGAACGCGTAGGTCTGGGTGATCGGCTGGCTGTTGTTGCTGCGGCGCAGGCCGTCGGCGATGCTCCAGACGAACAGCGCCCAGCCCTCGAGGTTGGCCGCCTGCTCCAGCAGGGCCAGCACGCGCGGCTCCTCGTGCGTCTCGACGACGACGATCGGAAAGCGCGACTGCAGGATCAGCGTCAGGTCGTGCAGGTCGTTCACGGCTGCGTCCAGTTCACCGCGCCGGTGTACGCCGTCGCGAGGACGACGAAGCCGAAGGCGATGCGGTACCAGGCGAAGGCGGTGAAATCGTGGGTGCTGATGTAGCGCAGCAGCCAGCGCACGCAGAGGAAGGCCGAGACGAAGGCCGAGACGAAGCCCACCGCCCACATGCCGAGGTCGTCGGCGTTGAGCAGCGCCCGCTCCTTCCACAGCTGGTAGGCGGTGGCGGCGAACAGCGTCGGGATGGCGAGGAAGAACGAGAACTCCGCCGCCGCCTTGCGCGACAGGCCGAAGAACAGGCCGCCGATGATGGTGGCGCCCGAGCGCGAGGTGCCGGGGATCAGGGCGCAGGCCTGGGCCAGGCCGAGCTTCAGGGCGTCCTGCCAGCGCAGCTCGTCCACCGACGCGAAGCGGACGACATGGCGGCGCCGCTCCGCCCAGAGGATGAAGACGCCGCCGAGGATGAACGCCAGCGCCACCGGCACCGGCTGGAACAGGTGCGCCTTGATCGCCTTGCCGAACAGCAGGCCGAGGATCGCCAGCGGCAGGAAGGCGATGGCGAGGTTGGCGACGAAGCGGTTGGCCGCCGGGTCGCGGCCGAGGCCGGCGGCGACGGCGCCGAGCCGCGCCCGGTACTCCCAGCAGACGGCGAGGATGGCGCCGGTCTGGACGACGATGTGGAACAGCTTGCCGCGCTCGTCGTTGAAGCCCAGCAGGTCGCCGGCCAGGATCAGGTGGCCGGTCGAGGAGACGGGCAGGAACTCGGTCAGCCCCTCGACGATGCCGAGGACGAGGGCGTGCAGCAGCAGGGTGAAATCCATAGCGCGGGGATGTTAGCATGAGGCCTGTCATGGCCCATTGCCGAGGTGGCGCGTGAGCGTCGTCATTCCGCAGGAACTGGTCGAGCGGCTCGCCGCGGCGAAGCGCGTCGCCGTGCTCACCGGCGCCGGCATTTCCGCCGAATCCGGCATCCCCACCTTCCGCGACGCCCTCACCGGCCTGTGGGCCAACTACGACCCGCAGGAGCTGGCCACGCCGGAAGGCTTCGCCCGCAACCCGAAGCTGGTGTGGGAGTGGTACGCCGAGCGCCGGGCGCGCATTGCCGGCGTGCAGCCGAACCCCGGACACGCCGCGCTAGCGGCGCTGCAGCAGCGCTTCGCCCGCTTCACGCTGGTGACGCAGAACATCGACAGCCTGCACCAGCGCGCAGGCTCGCGCGAGGTGGTCGAGCTGCACGGCAACATCGCCCGGGTGAAATGCTCGCGCGAGGA
>CAJPFL010000209.1 GCA_905339315.1 Rhodocyclaceae bacterium | reverse complement strand
GTGCACCCCGGCGCCGGCAAGTGCTGCGTCAAGGCCTACGGCATCATCCAGAAGACCTACAGCCCGCACCGGCTGCAGCAGCCGATGAAGCGCACCAACCCGAAGAAGGGGCGCCACGAGGATCCCGGCTTCGTGCCGATTTCCTGGGACGAGGCCTTCGACATCATCGGCGCAAAAATGCAGGAGATCCGCGCCCGCGGGCTCACCAACGAGCACGGCTATCCGCGCGCGGCGGCCAGCTTCGGCGGCGGCGGCATTCCCACCTACTACATGGGCACCTTCCCGGCGTTTCTCGCCGCCTGGGGGCCGGTGGATTTCAGCTTCGGCAGCGGCCAGGGCGTCAGCTGCACGCACTCCGAGCACCTCTACGGAGAACTCTGGCATCGCGCCTTCACCGTCTGCCCGGATACCCCGAGCTGCAATTACGTGCTCTCCTTCGGCGCCAACATCGAGGCCTCGGGCGGCGTCGTCGGCGCCTGGCGCCACGGCGTGGCGCGCGAGCGCGGCATGAAGCGCATCCAGTTCGAGCCGCACCTGTCGGTCACCGGCGCCGCCTCGGCCGAATGGGTGCCGATCCGGCCGAAGACCGACGCCGCCTTCCTGTTCAGCCTGATTCATGTCCTGCTGCATGAAATGCCGCGCGAAAAGCTCGACGTGCCCTTCCTCAAGCAGCACACCGGCTCGCCCTACCTGATCGGCCCCAACGGCTTCTACCTGCGCGACCCGGCGACGAGGAAGCCGCTGCTGTGGGACCTGAAGCGCAATGCCGCCGTGCCCTTCGACACCCCCGACACCGACCCGGCGCTCGACGGCGCGTTCACCCTCGATGCCCTCGAAGTCGGCGCCGACGAGCAGACGTGGACGCACACGGGCCTCACGGCCGAAACCGCCTTCGGCAAGCTGGTCGCCCGCGTCAAGCCGTATACGCCCGAATGGGCGGAGAAGACCTGCGACGTCCGCGAAGGCACGGTGCGCCGCATCGCCGCCGAGTACGTCGAGCACGCCCAGGTCGGCGCGACGGTCGAGATCGACGGCGAGACGCTGCCCTACCGGCCGGTGGCCATCCAGTTCGGGCGGACGGTGAACAACGGCTGGGGCGCCTACGAATGCTGCTGGGCGCGCACCCTGATGGCCTGCCTGATCGGCGGCCTGGAGGTGCCGGGCGGCACCCTCGGCACGACGGTGCGGCTGAACCGGCCGGCGACGACGCGGCAGGCGAGCGTCAAGATCAACGACGACGGCTTCATGTATTACCCGATGAACCCGACCGACAAGGCGCACTGGGCGGCGAAGCCGAAGGTGCGCAATGCGCACGACACCATGGTGCCGCTGTCGGCGAGCTCGCCCTGGAGCACGGCGCTCGGCCCGACCCACTTCTCCTGGATGTTCCAGAAGGAATCGCCGGAGAACTGGCCGAAGGTCACCGCGCCCGACATCTGGTTCTGCTATCGCACCAATCCCTCGATCTCCTTCTGGGACACCAAGGAGCTCTCGAAGCGCATCGCCGAATTCCCCTTCATCGTGGCCTTCGCCTACAACCACGACGAGACCAACCACATGGCGGACGTGCTGCTGCCGGAGCGCACCGACATCGAGAGCACCCAGCTGATCCGCATCGGCAACAGCAAGTTCATCGAGCAGTTCTGGGACCACGAGGGCTTCGCCCTGCGCCAGCCCGCGGTGCAGCCGGCGGGCGAGACGCGCGACTTCACCGACATCGCCACCGAACTGGCGGTGCGCGCCGGCCTCCTGGAGAAATACAACGAGGCCATCAACCGCGGCTCGGCCTGCGTGCGGCTGGCCGCCGAGCACTACGACTTCTCCCTCGACCCGGCGCAGCGGCACGATGCCGAGACGATCTGGGACCGCACCTGTCGCGCCGCCAGCGCCGAGCTGACCGACGGCCGGGAAAGCGACGGCCTCGACTGGTTCAAGGAGCACGGCCTGCGCACCCGCCCGATCTCGCGCCTGTCCTGGTACCTCTTCCCCGAGCTGAGGAAGAAGGGCATCCGCTTCGAGATGCCGTTCCAGGAGCGCCTGTATCGCGTCGGCCTCGAGCTGGGCAACCGCCTGCACGAGCAGGGCATCAAGTGGTGGGACGTGCAGCTCGAGGAGTACGGCGGCCTGCCGAAGGTGCTGGATTTTCCCGGCATCTGGGAAAAGGAGACCGTCAAGCAGGGCGGCGCCGGCGCCCTCGAGCAGTACCCGTTCTGGCTCATCACCTCGCGCAGCATGCAATACGCCTGGGGCAGCAACGCCGGCATTCCGCTGATGAACGAGGTCTCCGGCAACGTCCGCGGCAGCAAGGGCGTGCTCATCAACACCCAGGTCGCGCGGCAGCTGGGCATCGCCGAAGGCGACCAGATCGAAGTCAGTTCCTACGTCGGCACGACCCGCGGCCCGGCGATGCTGTCGCAGGGCATCCGCCCCGACACCCTGCTGATGATGGGGCAGTTCGACCACTGGGCGACGCCCTACGCCAAGGACCTGAACAAGCCGAGCATGAACAGCCTGATCCCGATGTCGATGGCGCTCACCGATTCCACCGGCTCCGGCGCGGACATCGTGCGCGTCGGCGTGCGCAAGCTCGAGGGGGTGGTCTGATGCCGCGCTACATCATGACGGCGGACCTGCGCCGCTGCATCGGCTGCCAGACCTGCACGGCCGCCTGCCGCCACGCCAATGCCACGCCGCCGGGGGTGCAGTGGCGCAAGGTTCTCGACATCGAAAGCGGCGAGTTTCCCGACGTGCGCCGCAGCTTCGTGCCGGTCGGCTGCATGCACTGCGCCGATCCGCCCTGCATGCACGTCTGCCCGTCGACCGCCACCTACCAGCGCGCCGACGGCATCGTCGGCATCAACTACGACCTGTGCATCGGCTGCGGCTACTGCGCCGTGGCCTGCCCCTACCAGGCGCGCTACATCGTCCACAAGGCCGAGTTCGCCTATGGCGAGCGCCCCGGCGCGCAGGAGGCGGCGCGCCTCGATCCGAAGCGCATGTCGGTGGCGATGAAGTGCAACTTCTGCAGCGACCGCGTCGACGCGGCCCAGGAGAAGGGGCTGACGCCGGGCGTCGACCCCGAGGCGACGCCGGCCTGCGTCAATTCCTGCATCGCCGGCGTGCTGGCCTTCGGCGACCGCGAGGACCCGAACAGCAACGTCTCGCAGCTGCTGGCCGAGAACCAGTTCTTCCGCATGCACGAGGAGCTGGGCACCGACCCGGGCATGTACTACAT
>CAJPFL010000208.1 GCA_905339315.1 Rhodocyclaceae bacterium | reverse complement strand
AAGTCGTCCTGGGGCGTCGGCAGGGGGCGGACGGGCTCCCAGCCTTCGGCCGCGACGACGCGCTGCGCATCGTCCTTGAGGACGACGTAGCGGATGCCCTTCTGCTGGCCCAGCTGGCTGACCAGGCGCGTCAGCTTGACGAAATCGCGCTCGACCAGCGGCACCGCGAGGGAGGCGTTGTGCAGGATCTGCAATTCCGCCAGGTGGCGGTTCTCCCGCGAGACCAGGGCCTCGTCGAGCAGGCGCACGCTGTTGGCCACCAGCACCCACAGCATGACCAGCAGGACGAGGCTGGCCGCAGCGACGAGGCGGAAGCGCAGCGAAAGGAAGGTGCTCTTGAGCATGGGGCGGTCCCTGGCCGGGCTACATGGCCTTGCCGAGCACCTTGGAGCGGCGCTGCCAGTTGTACAGCTCGCGCTTCTCCCGCGGCAGGGAATCGACGCCGGCGTCCTTGAAGCCGCGCTCGATGAACCAGTGGGAGGTGCGCGTCGTCAGCACGAACAGCCGCTTCAGGCCGGCCTTGCGGGCGCGCGCTTCCATGTAGTGCAGCAGCTGCTCGCCGTAGCCGACGCGGCGGTAGTCGGGATTGACGGCCAGGCAGGCAAGCTCGGCCGCCTTGTCCCTGCTGAACGGGTACAGCGCGGCGCAGCCGAGGATAACACCGTCGTGCTCGAGCACGGAGAAGCGGCCGATCTCCATTTCCAGCCGTTCGCGGCCGCGCCGCACCAGCGTGCCGTCGGCCTCCAGTGGCGCGATCAGGCCGACGATGGCGGCGACGTCGTCGATGGTCGCCTCGCGCAGCCGCGCCAGCGGCTCGCGCGTCACCACCGTGCCGACGCCCTCGTGGGTGAACAGTTCGAGCAGCAGGCCGCCGTCGATGTCGCGGTCGATGAGGTGGGCGCGCTTGACGCCGGCGCGCGTGGCGCGCATGCAGCAGGGCAGGTAGAGGCCAAGGTCCTCGGTCAGGCGCTTCGGCTTGCGCAGCGCCTGCTCCGCCTCCTCGGCGGTGATCGCCTCGATGAGCTGGCCGCGGCCGTCGGTGACGCCCGGCGCATCGCAGAGGAAGATCAGCTTCTCCGCCTGCAGCGCGACCGCCACCGCCTCGGCCACCTCCTCCATGCTGAGGTTGAAGATTTCGCCGGCGGGCGAGACGCCGATGGGACTGATCAGCACAACGTTCTGCTGGTCGAGGTCGGCGCTGATTTCCTCGGCGACAATCTTGCGCACGGCGCCGGTGTATTGGTAGTCGACGCCATCGACCACGCCGACCGGCTTGGCGGTGATGAAGTTGCCGCCGGTGACGCGCATCCAGGCGCCGGCCATCGGCGTGTTCGGCAGCCCCTGCGACAGCAGCGCCTCGATCTCCAGGCGGGTGACGCCCATCGCCGCCTTGACGCATTCCAGCGCCGCGGCGTCGGTGACCCGCAGCCCCTTGTGGTAGCGCGCCTTGAGCTTGCGCCGCTTCAGCTCCGCCTCGATCTGCGGCCGCGCGCCATGCACCAGCACCAGGCGGATGCCGAGCGCGGCGAGCAGGTTGCAGTCCTGCGCCAGCGCCTGCGCCAAGGCCCCCTGCGCCACCTCGCCGCCGAAGCCGATGACGAAGGTGCGGCCGCGAAAGGCGTGGATATACGGCGCCGCCTGGCGGAACCAGGAAACATAATGCCGCGTGGATTCAGGCGCAGTCATGTCCGCATGCCGAGAAATTGTATTAAACAGCCCATCCAACCCGATGTTTTGCTTGGATTTTAGCCCATGAAAACAGCATGGGGGTGGGAATATTTCACGTCCCCCATGCCGCTGCGCCGGGCATTGCCGCCGTTCATCGGCCGTTTTGCCCTGCGAGATGTGCTCACAGGCCGGCCTCGAGGCGGTCGCACAGGGTCTTCAGCACCTTGATGCGGGCATGGTACTTGTCGTTGGCCTCGACCAGCGTCCAGGGGGTAATCTCGGTGCTGGTGCGGTCGATCATGTCGCACACGGCATGCTCGTAGTCGTCCCATTTCTTGCGGTTGCGCCAGTCCTCGGCGGTGATCTTGAAGCGCTTGAAGCGGGTCTTCTCGCGCTCCTTGAAGCGCTTCAGCTGCTCCTCCGCCGTGATGGCCAGCCAGAACTTGACGACGAGGGCGCCGTTGCGCACGAGCTGGTCCTCGAAATCGTTGATCTCGGCGTAGGCGCGCATCCAGTCGGCCTCGGGGGCGAAGCCCTCGACGCGCTCGACCAGCACGCGGCCGTACCAGGAACGGTCGAAGATGGTGACGCGCCCGGTCCTCGGCGCATGCCGCCAGAAGCGCCACAGATAGGGCTGCGCGCGCTCCTCCTCGGTCGGCGCGGCGATCGGAATGGTCTGGTACTGGCGCGCATCGAGCGCGCCGGTGATGCGGCGGATGCTGCCGCCCTTGCCGGCGGCATCCGACCCCTCGAAGACGATGATCAGCGAGCGTTGCCTGAACTTCGGGTTGCGCGTGAGCAGGTTGAGCCGGCCCTGGTATTTCTCCAGGTCCTTGTCGAAGCGCTTCTTGGTGAGGGCCAGGCGCATGTCGAGCGTATTGATCAGGTCGCGCCGGTCGGCGGCGGGCGGCGGCGGCGGCGCGCTGACGGCGACGCGGCGCACGCCCTTTCGCTCCTGCTCGACGCGCTTCCGCATGGCGTCGAGCAGGATCTTCGCCACCGTCAGCGAGCGGTACTGCTCGTCGGCGCCCTCGATGACGATCCACGGCGCATGGCCGGTGCTGGTGTTGCGCAGGGTGTGCTCGGAGACGGCACGGAACTTGTCGTAGATGGCGAAGTGCTCCCAGTCGGCCTTGGTCACGCGCCAGCGCGTGTCCTTGTCCTTTTCCAGCGCCTTCAGGCGCTTACGCTGTGCGTCCTTCGAGAGATGGAACCAGAACTTGAGGACCAGCGCGCCCTCGTCGGCGAGCATCTGCTCGAAGCGGTTGATCTCCTCGATGGACTGGTCGAGGTCGGCCGCCTTGGTCTGCTTCAGCACGCGGTTGACGATCGGGTCGGTGTACCAGTTGCCGAAGAGGATACCGATCTTGCCCTTCGGCGGCAGGGCGCGCCAGAAGCGCCACATGAAGGGCCGCTCGCGCTCCTCGTCGGAGGGCGGCGGGAAGGCGTGGGTCTGGATGTGGCGCGGGTCCATCCAGGCGTTGAGCAGGTTCACCGTCTCGCCCTTGCCGGCGCCGTCGACGCCGTTGATGAGGATGATGACGGGAAATTTCTTCAGCTCGCCGACGTC
>CAJPFL010000207.1 GCA_905339315.1 Rhodocyclaceae bacterium | reverse complement strand
GGCGAGCGCGGCGGCGAGGTGGTGTTCTTCGGCGCGCCGCGGGAAATGCGCGGGGCGAAGACGCTGACGGCGGAATACCTCGCCGGCAGCAAGCGCGCCGACGCCGGCCTCGCGCCGCAGCCGCCCGAACCGAACGGCCCGCGGCTGGAAATCCTCGGCGCCGCCGAGCACAACCTGAAGAACATCGACGTCGCCCTGCCCCTGAACCGCCTGGTCTGCGTGACGGGCGTCTCCGGCTCGGGCAAGTCGACCCTGGTGCAGGACGTGCTATACGCCGCCCTGCTCAAGCACAAGGGGAAACCCACCGAGGCGCCCGGCAAGCACCGGGCCCTGCGCGGTGCCGAGCGCATCGCCGAGGTGGCGATGGTGGACCAGTCGCCAATCGGCAAGACGACGCGCTCCAACCCGGCCAGCTACGTCGGGGCGTTCGATGCGATCCGCAACCTGTTCGCGAAGAGCGAGGTGGCGAAGGAGCGCGGCTACACGCCGGGTACCTTCAGCTTCAACTCCGGCAACGGCCGCTGCCCGACCTGCTCAGGCTGCGGCTTCGAGCACGTCGAGATGCAGTTCCTCTCCGACGTCTACCTGCGCTGCCCCGACTGCGACGGCAGGCGCTTCCGCGCCGAGGTGCTGGAGGTCACGCTGCGCGGCAAGTCGATCGCCGAGGTGCTGGAACTCACCGTATCCGAGGCACTGACTTTCTTCGCCGGCCACGCCGAGGTGCTGGCGCGCCTGGCGCCGCTCGCCGACGTCGGCCTCGACTACCTGCGCCTCGGCCAGCCGGTGCCGACGCTCTCCGGCGGCGAGGCGCAGCGCCTGAAGCTCGCCGGCCACCTCGCCGACAGCGACACGGCGGGCAGGCCGACGCTGTTCCTCTTCGACGAGCCGACGACGGGGCTGCACTTCGATGATATCGCCAAGCTGCTGAAGTCCTTCCGCCGCCTCATCGCCGCCGGCCACTCGCTGGTGGTGGTCGAACACAACCTCGACGTCATCCGCGCCAGCGACTGGATCGTCGACCTCGGCCCCGAGGGCGGCGAGGCCGGCGGGGAACTGGTCTGCGCGGGGACGGTGGCGGAGGTGATGGCCTGCAAGGCGTCGCACACCGGGCGCGCGCTCAAGGCCTACGCCACGGCCTTCGAAGACTGGGCACGCCCGACAATCCAGCCGGCAGCCCTGCCCGCGCCGCCGCAGGCGGACGACAGCATCCGCATCCACAACGCCCGCGAGCACAACCTGAAAGGCGTGGACGTCGACATTCCGCGCAACCGCTTCACCGTCGTCACCGGCGTCTCCGGCTCGGGCAAGTCGACGCTGGCCTTCGACATCCTCTTCGCCGAGGGGCAGCGGCGCTACCTCGAGTCGCTCAACGCCTACGCCCGCCAGTTCGTGCAGCCCTCGGCGCGGCCCGACGTCGACGCCATCTTCGGCATCCCGCCGACGGTGGCCATCGAGCAGCGCACCAGCCGCGGCGGGCGCAAGAGCACCGTCGGCACGCTCACCGAGATCCAGCATTTCCTGCGCCTGCTCTACGTCAAGCTCGGGCTGCAGCATTGCCCGGACTGCGCCGTGCCGATCGCGCCGCAGAGCGAGGAAGCCATCGCCGCGCGCATCCTGCGCGACTGGCGCGGCAGGCACATCGGCCTGATGGCGCCGCTGGTGGTGGCGAGGAAAGGCGTCTACACCGACCTTGCCAAGTGGGCGCTGGGCAAAGGTTTCAGCCACCTGCGCGTCGACGGCGCCTTCCTGCCGACGGCCAAGTGGCCGCGCCTCGACCGCTTTCGCGAGCACGACATCGAACTGCCGGTGGCCGACCTCGTCGTCTCGGTGGACAACGAAAGCGCGCTGCGCGAAGCGCTGTCCCGCACGCTGGCATTCGGCAAGGGCACGCTGCAGGTGGTGGGTCCCCTCGACGCGCTCGCCCGCGCCCTCCGGCAGGGGAAGAACGAAGCGAAGCTGGAACAGCATAGCTTCTCCACGAAACGCGCCTGCCCCGCCTGCGGCAAGAGCTTCGCCGAGCCCGACCCGCGCCTGTTCTCCTACAACTCCAAGCACGGCTGGTGCGAGGCGTGCTACGGCACCGGCCTCGCCATCGCCGGCTTCGACGCGGAACAGACCGGCGAGGAGATCTGGTGGAACGAGTGGTTCGAAGGCGAGGCCAACGCCTGCCCCGCCTGCGCGGGCAAGCGCCTGAACCCCGTCGCACTGGCGGTGCGCTTCCGCGACCATTCCATCGCCGATCTTTCCGCCTTGCCGGTCTCCGGACTCGAGGCGTTCTTCGCCAAGCTCAAGCTCGCCGGCCGCGACGAGGCCATCGCCCGCGACATCCTCGTCGAGCTGCGTTCGCGCCTCTCCTTCCTGCGCGAAGTCGGCCTCGACTACCTCGCGCTCGACCGCGCCGCGCCGACGCTCTCCGGCGGCGAGGCGCAGCGCATCCGGCTGGCCGCCCAGCTCGGCTCCAACCTGCAGGGCGTCTGCTACATCCTCGACGAGCCGACCATCGGGCTGCATCCGCGCGACAACCGCATCCTGCTCGACACCCTGGCGAAGCTGGAGGCCAAGGGCAACACCCTGGTGGTGGTCGAGCACGACGAGGACACCATCCGCCGCGCCGACCATGTGCTAGACCTCGGCCCCGGCGCCGGCACCCAGGGCGGCCGCGTCGTCGCCGAGGGCACGGCCGAGGAACTGATGCGCCACCCCGACTCCGTCACCGGCCGCTGCCTGGCGCAGCCGCTGCTGCACCCGCTCGCGCCGCGGCGAAAAGTCAGCCCCCGCGATACGGCGCTCGAGATCCTCGGCGCCAGGCTGCACAACCTGAAGGGCTTCGACCTGCGCCTGCCGCTCGCCCGCCTGACGGTGGTGACCGGCGTCTCCGGCTCGGGCAAGTCGACCCTCGCCCGCGAGGTGCTGCGCGACAACCTGCACCGGCTTGTAGGAGCGGCGTCCACGCCGCGAAAGCATCGCGGCCGGGAGGCCGCTCCTACAGGCTGCCGCGAGATCCGCGGCTGGGAAACGGTCGCCCGCGTGCTGGAAGTCGACCAGACGCCGATCGGCAAGACGCCGCGCTCCTGTCCGGCCACCTACGTCGGCTTCTGGGACGCCGTGCGCAAGCTCTTCGCCGACACGGCGGAGTCGCGCATCCGCGGCTACCCGGCCTCGCGCTTCTCCTTCAACACCGCCGGCGGCCGCTGCGAGGCCTGCGAGGGCCAGGGCGTGCAGAAGATCGAGATGAGCTTCCTGCCCGACGTGAAGGTGCCCTGCGACTCTTGCCGCGGCACGCGCTTCAACGCCGAGACGCTGACGGTGCGCTGGAAGGGGAAGCACATCGGCGAGGTGCTTACGATGAGCGTCGACGAGGCCGTCGACTTCTTCTCGGCGCATCCGTCCATCCACCACGCCCTGCGCCTGCTGCAGGACGTCGGCCTCGGTTACCTCACCCTCGGCCAGCAGAGCCCGACGCTCTCCGGCGGCGAGGCGCAGCGCATCAAGCTGGTGACGGAACTGGCGAAGGTACGCGGCGACGCCGCGCCGCGCCGGGGGGTACAGAACGCCCACACCCTCTACGTCCTCGACGAGCCGACGGTCGGCCTGCACATGGCCGACGTGGAGAAGCTGCTCCGCGTCCTGCACCGCCTGGTCGACGGCGGCAACACGGTGGTGGTGATCGAGCACAACCTCGACGTGATGGCCGAGGCCGACTGGATCGTCGACCTCGGCCCGGAAGGCGGCGACGCCGGCGGGCGCATCGTCGCCCAGGGCGCGCCGGAGAAGGTGGCCACAACGGCCTCGCACACCGGCCGGATACTGAGGGACTTCCTGCGCGAGCGGTCGAAAGCGGTCTAGGGCCCTTCGATACGCCTGCTGCGCAGGCTACTCAGGGCGAACGGAAATTATCCGTTCGTGCTGAGTAGGCGGCTTCGCCGCCGTATCGAAGCACCGCCTCTGCTCAAATCCCGTCGAAGTGCTGCGCCATGCGCCGGCGCAGCGCCGCATCCGGCAGGCGGCCGAAGTTGGCGCCCATGTTCTCCAGCATGTGGGCCGGATTCGAGGTGGCGGGGATGGCGCAGGTCACCGCCGGGTGCGAGACGACGAATTTCAGGAATAATTGCGCCCAGTTGGCGCAGTCGATCCCGGCCGCCCAGTCCGGCAGCGGTTTTCCCTGAACGCGCCCGAACAGCGCGCCGCCGTCGAAGGGCCGGTTGGCAATCACCGCCATGCGCCGCTCGGCGGCGAGCGGCAGCAGCCGGCTTTCCGCGTCGCGGTCGTGCAGGCCATACGTGAATTGCACGAAGTCGAAGTCCGTCTTCTGCATCGCCTGCAGCAGCTCGTCGTGGCGGCGGCCGTGCGAGGTGGTGATGCCGATGTAGCGGATGCGCCCTTCGCGCTTCATCTCGCGCAGCACCTCGAGGTGGCCCTCCCAGTCGAGCATGTTGTGGATCTGCATCAGGTCGAAGCGCGGCACGCCCCACAGACTGCGGGAGGCTTCCATCTGCCGCCGCCCCAGCGCCTGGCCGTAGATCCACACCTTGGTGGCGGCGAACAGGGCCCCGCGCCCATTGACCCGCGGCAGCAGCTCGCCGATGACGCGCTCGGCCGTGCCGTACATCGGCGAGGAATCGATGAGGCGGCCGCCGTGGTCGAAGAACGTCTGCAGCACCGGCTGCAGCCGCTCGAGCGCGCCGCGGCCGGCGCCGGTGTCGAACGTCAGCCAGCTGCCGACGCCGATCAGCGGAATGCGCTCGCCGGTCGACGGGATCGGCCTGGTGAGCGGCGCGCGCGCCGCGTCCGCCCGGCCGGGCCCGAGCGCCAGCGCGATGCCCAGCCCGGCCAGGCCCTGCAGGAAGCTGCGTCTTTGCGTCATGTCACTCACCCCAGGTTGAAAACAGGCCCGGCACAAGGGCTACAATCTTGCCGTCATGGCCACGCCTTTCCTTCGACTCGCCGCTATCGTACTGGGTTTCCTCGCCGCCCTGCCCGCCCATGCACTGCCGCGGGAGGCCGCCGTCCCGGGCGGCATCGCGCTGGTCCGCCTCGGCAACGGCGCCGAGCGGCCGCAGGCCTGGTTCGGCGACAAGCGCGTCGCCGTGCTGCGCGACGGCCAGGGCTGGGTGGCGCTGGTCGGCCTGCCGCTCGCGCTCGAGCCGGGCGAGCACGCCTTGCGCATCCTCGACGCCGGCGTCGGCAAAACCCGGCCGGTCCGCATCGCCGCGAAGCACTACCCGCTGCAGCGCTTCAGCGTGCCCGACCATCGCAAGGTGGAGCCGTCGCCCGAGGACCTGCAGCGCATCGAGCGCGAGCAGAAGCGCATCGACGGGATCAAGGCCGAGTTCCGCGACGAAGCCGAGCCCGACATCGCCTTTCGCCTGCCGTCGCAGGGCCGGCTGACGGGCAACTTCGGCCTGCGCCGCATCATCAACGGGCTGGAACGCAATCCGCACGCCGGCATCGATGTCGCCGTGCCGGTCGGCACCCCGGTACGCGCCGCCGGCTCGGGCGTCGTCGTCGAGACGGGCGACTACTTCTTCAACGGCAACTCCGTCTATCTCGACCACGGTCAGGGCCTCGTCACCCTGTACTGCCACCTCGACCGCATCGACGTCAAGCCGGGCGAGCGCGTCGCCGCCGGGCAGCGGCTCGGCCTCTCCGGCAACACCGGCCGCAGCAGCGGCCCGCACCTGCACTGGACGGTGCTCGCCAACGGCACGGCGGTCGACCCGCGGCTATTTCTGGCAAGGCCCGCGCGGTGACCCCGGCCGACGTCCTGGATTTCTGGTTCGGCGCGCCGGGCAGCGGGGAATTCGGCCGGCCGCGCAAGTGCTGGTTCGAGAAAAAACCGGCATTCGACGAGGAAATCCGGCGCCGCTTCCTGTCCGCGCTGGAAGACGCCGCGGCAGGACGTCTCGATGGCTGGGCAGCGCAACCCGAAGGCCTGTTGGCACTGATCATTCTGCTGGATCAGTTCCCGCGCAACCTGTTCCGCAACGATCCGCGATCCTTTGCCACCGATTCCCGGGCGCTCGATCTGGCGCGGCAGGCCGTGAAACAGGGTTTCGACGAAAGGCTGATGCCCGTCCAGCGCGTGTTTGCGTACTTGCCCTACGAGCACAGCGAGGACCTGGCCATGCAGGACCGCTCCGTGGCGCTGTTCGCCGGCCTTGCCGAAGGGCGGGAAGGTTTCGGCGCCTTCCTCGACTACGCGGAGAAGCATCGCGCAGTCATTCGCCGCTTCGGGCGCTTTCCCCACCGCAACGCGGTCCTCGGCCGGGCTTCGACGCCCGAAGAAATCGCATATCTCGCGCAACCCGGTGCGGGATTCTGAAACGCCCGACGGAGACAGACAATGCCTCTCAGCGATCCCGACAAGACCAGCATCTCCGAACGCGCCGGGCGGCTCGAGGCGCGCACCGGCGTCGAGGTCGTCGCGGCCGTCGTCGGCCGCTGTGACGCCTATCCGGAAATTCCCTGGAAGGCCTTCGCGCTGTTCGCCAGCCTGTCGGCCCTCGCCAGCGTCGCCTGGCCTGCCGGCGCCGTGCCGGCGGCGCTGACGATGCTCTTCATGGGCGCCGCCGCCGCGCTCGCCGCGGTCTTCATCCCGCCCTTCGCCCGCTGCTTCGCCGGCCGCGCCCGGCGCGAGGCCGAGGCGCGCCAGTACGCCGCGGCCTTCTTCCTCGATCACGCACTGTCGCGCACGCAGCGGCGCAACGCCATTCTGGTGCTGGTCGGCGTCTTCGAGCGCACGGTGGTGATCCTGCCCGACAGCGGCATCCGCGACCGCATCGCCGAGGCCGATCTGCAGGAAATCATCGCCCGCATGACGCCGCAGCTCGCCGCCGGCCGCATCGCCCTGGCCCTGCGCGACGGCCTCGATGCGCTGGAGGCGCAGCTTGTTGCCAGTGGTTTCAGCGGTGGCGGGCGCGACGAGATCGCGCAGGAAGTCTTCGAGGAGAAAGGCGCATGAACAGGCTCGTCCTCTTCGCCTGCACCTGCCTCACCGCGCTCGCGGCCCTTGCGGCCGACGTGCCCTACCTCTCCGGCCGCATCGTCGACAACGCCGAGATCCTCGGCGCCGAAACGAAACGCAAGCTCACCGAACAGCTCAAGGCGCACGAGGCGGAGACGACCAACCAGATCGCCGTCCTCACCGTGCGCTCGCTCGAGGGCGAAAGCGTCGAATCCTACGCCGAGCAGGTCTTCAACACCTGGAAACTCGGCCGGAAGGGCAAGGACAACGGCGTGCTGGTGCTGGTGGCGCCGACCGAGCGGCGCATGCGCATCGAGGTCGGCTACGGTCTCGAAGGCACGCTCACCGACGTCGCCGCCAGCCGCATCGTCCGCAACGTCATGACGCCGCGCTTCAAGGAAGGCAACTTCGATGCCGGCGTGGCGGAAGGCGTGCAGGCCGTCATCGGCCAGCTCACCGGCAGCGCCGAGGTGCCCGCCGACGCCCCATCCTCCAGCACCGAAAAGAAATCCGACAGCTTCTTCGAGGGCCCCGACCTGTCGCTCACCGAGCGCATTCTCATCGGCGCCTTCATCTTCGGCATCATCGGCCTGTTCACCGTCATCGGCATCCTCACGCCGGGCATGGGCTGGTTCCTCTACTTCTTCCTCATCCCCTTCTGGGCGATGTTCCCGATCATCGTCGTCGGCGCCAAGGGCGCGCTCTATATGCTTGGCACCTACCTCGTCGTCTTCCCCATTGCCAAGCTGATCGTCCCGCGCCTGTCCTGGTACGGGAAGGC
>CAJPFL010000206.1 GCA_905339315.1 Rhodocyclaceae bacterium | reverse complement strand
TTCGACACCCTGAGCCTGCACGCCGGCCAGGCCCCCGACACCCAGTACGGCGCCCGCGCCGCGCCGATCTACCTCACCACCAGCTTCGTCTTCAAGGACACCGACCAGGCCGCCGCGCTCTTCAACATGGAGCGCGCCGGCCATGTCTACTCGCGCATCTCCAACCCGACGAATGCCGTGCTGGAGGAACGCATCGCCGCCCTCGAAGGCGGCGTCGGGGCGATTGCCGCGGCCTCCGGCCAGGCGGCGCTGCACCTCGCCATCGCCACGCTGATGGGCGCCGGCAGCCATATCGTCGCTTCGCGTTCGCTCTACGGCGGCTCGCACAACCTGCTCGAATACACCCTGCCGCGCTTCGGCGTCGAGACCAGCTTCGTCGACCCGCGCGACCTCGGCGCCTGGCGCGCCGCGATCAGGCCGAACACCCGCCTGCTGTTCGGCGAGACGCTGGGCAACCCCGGCCTCGACGTGCTCGACGTGCCGCGCGTGGCGGAGATCGCCCATGAAGCCGGCCTGCCGCTGATGGTCGATTCGACCTTCACCACGCCCTACCTGATGCGACCGTTCGACCTCGGCGCCGACCTGCTGTTCCATTCGGCGACCAAGTTCCTCGGCGGCCACGGCGTCGCCATCGGCGGTCTGCTCGTCGACAGCGGCAAGTTCGACTGGGAGAAGTCCGGCAAATTCCCGACCCTGACCGAACCGTACGAAGGCTTCCACGGCATGGACTTCGCCGAGGAATCCACCGTCGCCGCCTTCCTGCTGCGGGCCCGGCGCGAGGGCCTGCGCGACTTCGGCGCCTGCATGAGCCCGATGACCGCCTTCCAGATCCTGCAGGGCATGGAGACACTGCCGCTGCGCATGCAGCGCCACGTCGACAACACGCGCAAGGTCATAGCCCACCTCGCCTCACACGCGGCGGTGGAGTCGGTGTCCTATCCCGAACTGGAAAGCCACCCCGACCACGCCCTGGCGAAGCAGCTGCTGCCGAAGGGCTGCGGCGCGGTGTTCAGCTTCGTGCTGAAGGGCGGACGCGCGGCTGGGCGCAAGTTCATCGAGTCGCTGCGCGTCTTCTCGCACCTCGCCAACGTCGGCGACGCCAAGAGCCTGGTGATCCACCCGGCCAGCACCACCCACTTCCGTATGTCCGACGCCGCCCTGCGCGCCTCCGGCATCCACGAAGGCACGGTGCGTCTGTCGATCGGCCTGGAGGATGCCGGCGACCTGATCGCCGACCTCGAAGCCGGCCTGCGCGCCTCGCAAAAGGCCTGATTTACCACGGCGGTCACGGCGACACGGCGAAATGATTGATTGTTCCGATGAGTTGGCAACCGCTGTGCTGGATGCTGCTTTTGACGTTCATCGCGAACTGGGACCTGGTTTGCTCGAGTCGGTATACGAGACTGCCTTGGCCATTGCTTGTGCGGAACGGGGTTTGGCCTGTTCCCGGCAGGAACCAATCAAGGCCACCTTCCGGGGACACGATCTTGGCGTAGGTTTCAGGGCCGACTTGATCATCGAACAATCTTTGATCTTGGAAGTCAAGGCAACGGATGCAATCCTTCCGGTCCATCT
>CAJPFL010000205.1 GCA_905339315.1 Rhodocyclaceae bacterium | reverse complement strand
GCCCAGTACCGAGGACGCGAACTGGCCTCGAAAATGCGCGAATTGATCCCCCGTCAGATGTACGACGTGGCGATTCAGGCAGCCATCGGCTCGACCATCATCGCCCGCGAGAACATCAAGGCCCTGCGCAAGAACGTCCTGGCGAAATGCTATGGCGGCGACATTACGCGCAAGCGCAAGCTGCTGGAGAAGCAGAAGGCAGGCAAGAAGCGCATGAAGCAGGTTGGCAGCGTCGAGATCCCGCAGGAGGCATTTCTGGCCGTTCTGCGTGTCGACTCAAAATAGGGAACCCATCTTGAACTTTGCCCTCATTCTTTTCCTGCTTACGGTCGCCACCGGCGCCATCTGGCTGCTCGACGTGATGGTTATGAAAAAGCGCCGTCGCCCTGGTGCAAAGGAGCCCTGGTGGGTGGAATATGGCGCCAGCTTTTTCCCGGTGATCCTGGTCGTGTTCCTCCTGCGGTCCTTCCTGGTGGAACCATTCAAGATACCCTCTGGTTCGATGATTCCGACGCTGCTGGTGGGCGACTTCATCCTGGTGAACAAATACACTTACGGCATCCGCCTGCCGGTCATCAACAAGAAGGTTTTGCAACTGAATACCCCCCGGCGCGGAGATGTCATGGTGTTCCGCTGGCCAGAGGATCCGTCCCTGGACTACATCAAGCGCGTTGTCGGACTGCCCGGCGACAAGGTGGCCTGGCAGAACAAGCGGCTGTTCATCAACGGAAGCGAGGTGGCGGTCGTCAGACAGCCCGATTATCTCCATCCCGACCGCTTGTACTATTCATTCCAGTATCAGGAGAAACTCGGCGATATCGAGCACAAGATCATCCTGGACAAGGACGCGCCCGCCTTCGTCACCCAGGTCATGCAGTTTCCAGGCCGTGACAAATGCATCTACAATAGCTCTGGCGTGATTTGCGAGGTTCCCGAGGGCCACTACTTCGTCATGGGCGACAATCGCGATGCCAGCAGCGACAGCCGGGTGTGGGGATTCGTGCCGGATCAGAATATCGTCGGCAAGGCCTTCCTGATCTGGTTCAATTTTGGCGACTTGAAGCGTATCGGCAGCTTCCACTGAAGGAGCGCGGAATGAAGAGACAGCAGCGAGGTTTGAGCCTGATCGGCCTGATCCTGGTCAGTGCCATCGTAATCGGCGTCGCCGTCGTGGGCATGAAGGTGGTGCCGTCGGTCATCGAGTACTACACGATCGTCAAGCACATCAAGACCATTGCCAACAGCGGGGCCACAACTGTGGCAGAGGTCCGCAATGCCTACGAGCGCCAGTCCACTGTGGACGAAACGCCCAGCATCACCGGCGCCGACCTGGAGGTGACCAAGGAGGGCAACCAGCTCGTCATTTCCTTCGAATACGCCAAGAAAATCCATATCGCCGGGAATGTCAGCATTCTCATCGATTATGCCGGCAGCAGTTCCGGCAGCAAACGCCCTATCGAGTGAGTCGCGGGTGAATGAGCCTGCCATCGATTGAGCGTGCGATTGGCTACGTTTTCAGCAGCCGTAGCATTCAGGATCAAGCGCTGACGCATCGCAGCTTCGGTGCCGTGCATAATGAACGCTTGGAATTCCTCGGCGACAGCGTGCTCAACTGCGTCATCGCCCAGGCCTTGTATGAGCGTTTTTCGGAAGTGCGCGAAGGCGACTTGTCCCGGCTGCGGGCCAATTTGGTACGGCAGGAGACCCTGGCGGAAGTTGCACAGAGGCTTGGCCTCGGCGAGCAGTTGCGCCTGGGAGAGGGCGAGCTGAAGAGCGGCGGTTTTCGCCGCCCGTCGATTCTGGCCGACGCGCTGGAGGCCCTGTTCGGAGCAGTCTTCGTCGATGGCGGCTTCGAGCAGGCCCGCAAGACGATTCTCATGCTCTACGAGCCCTTTCTGGCCCACCTCGATCCCAGACACTCCGGCAAGGATGCCAAGACCGCATTGCAGGAGTTCCTGCAGGGTCGTCGGCTGGCCTTGCCTCAATATCAGTTGCGCGCCACCCGCGGCGAGGCCCATGCCCAGGAATTCGAGGTTGAATGCCTGATACCGGAACTCGGCATTTCCACCATCGGCCGGGGCCCGAGCCGGCGTGCCGCAGAACAGGAAGCCGCCAGACGCGCCTTCGAACTGACGGGCGCGAAATGAACACGCCGGAAGGATACCGCTGCGGCCACCTCGCCATCGTCGGCCGGCCGAACGTGGGCAAGTCAACCCTGCTCAACCGCCTGGTCGGCCAGAAGATCAGCATCGTTTCGCGCAAGGCGCAGACGACGCGCCATCGCATCACCGGCGTGCTCACACGGCCCGGACAGCAGTTCATTTTCGTCGACACCCCCGGTTTTCAGGTCAAGCACAAGAACGCCTTGAACCGCCTGATGAATCGCGGCGTGTCGCAGGCGTTGCACGATGTCGATGTGGTCCTGCTGGTGATCGAGGCGGGTCGCTATACGGAAGACGACAAGCGCATCTTGGCGATGATCCCCGAGGACAGGACGGTGCTGCTGGTGATCAACAAGATCGACCGCCTAGCTGACAAGCAGCGCCTGTTGCCCTTCATTGCGGAAATGGCCAAGGTCCATCCCTTTGCTGAAATCGTCCCGCTGTGCGCCGCCAATGGCGTGGGCGGCGATGCCTTGCTCGATGCCGCAGTCCGCTACCTGCCTGAATCGGCACCGCTTTTCGGCGAGGACGAGCTGACGGACCGCAGCGAACGCTTTCTTGCGGCGGAATTCCTCCGCGAGAAGCTGTTCCGCCGCCTGGGCGAAGAGCTGCCCTACGGCATGGCGGTCGAGATCGAACGTTTCGAGCTGGAAGGCACGCTCCGGCGGATCCATGCGGCCATCATCGTGGACAGGCCGGCGCACAAGGCCATCGTCATCGGCAGGGGCGGCGAACAGTTGAAGGCCATCGCCAGCGATGCGCGTCGAGACCTTGAAAAGCTGTTCGGCAGCAAGGTGTTCCTCGAGGTCTGGGTCAAGGTCAAGGGCGGCTGGGCCGACGACGAGCGGGCCCTGAAAAGCCTGGGATACGAATGAGCAGTACCGGCAAGGGCAGGGTGGATGGGCAGCCGGCATATGTCCTGCACACCCATCCCTTTCGCGAGACCAGCCTGATCATCGAGGCATTTACGCGCGATTACGGCCGGATCGCGCTGGTGGCGCGCGGCGCACGCCGGCCGCGCTCGGCGATGCGCGGGCTGCTGATGGCCTTCCAGCCGGTCGAGCTGGGCTGGTTCGGCCAGGGCGAAATGCGTACCCTGGCCAAGGTCGAATGGGTCGGCGGCCAGCCGCTGCTGCAGGCGCAGGCGCTGTTGCTCGGCTATTACATGAACGAGCTGCTGCTCAAGCTGCTGCCGCGCGAGGATGCGCACCCGGCGCTGTTTCAGGCCTATGCCGGGGCCGTACACGCCCTGGCGATCGGCGAACCGGGCCAGGCCTCGCTCAGGCGCTTCGAAAAGACACTCCTGAAAGAGCTAGGCTACGGCCTGACACTGGACCGCGAGGCGGACCACGGCCGGCCGGTGGAGCCGCGAAAGCGTTACGCTTACGTCCTCGAGCGGGGACCGGTCCTCCTGAGCGTGGAGGCGGGCGAAGCCGAATCGTTTTCGGGCCGAGCCTTGCTGGCCATCGCGCAGGACGATTTCAGCGAGGCCGAGACGCTCGCCCAGTGCAAGCAGCTGATGCGCATGCTGATTCATCATTACCTCGGCGGGCAGCGCCTGAGTTCGCGCCGCGTTTTCATGGAGTTGCAGGACCTGTGACCAACGGAAATCCCTGCGGGATGATTGAACTGGGCGTCAATATCGACCACGTCGCGACGCTGCGCCAGGCGCGCGGCACGCACTATCCAGATCCCGTCCGCGCGGCGCTGCTGGCCGAGGAGAGCGGGGCGGACCTCATCACCCTGCACCTGCGCGAGGACCGCCGCCACATCCAGGACCGCGACGTCGAAATCCTGCGCGGCAGGCTGAAAACGCGCATGAACCTGGAGGCGGCCGTCACCGAAGAGATGGTGGCCTTCGCCCTGCGCATCCGCCCTCACGACGTCTGCTTCGTGCCGGAGCGGCGGCAGGAACTGACCACCGAGGGCGGCCTCGACGTGGCGGGGGGCTTCGAGCGCGTCCGGGCCGCCTGCCGGGCGGCGACCGAGGCCGGCATCCGCGTCTCCCTCTTCATCGATGCCGATACGCGGCAAATCGACGCTGCCAGGGCCTGTGGCGTGCCGGCCATCGAGATCCATACCGGCCGCTATGCCGAGGCCGTGGAGACGGCGGTAATCCGCGAGGAGCTCGAGCGCGTCGCCCAGGCGGCCCGTTATGCGCACAAGCTGGGCTTCAAGGTGAATGCCGGCCACGGACTGCACTACGAGAACGTCAAGCCGATGGCCGCCATTCGCGAGATCGTCGAGCTCAACATCGGCCATGCCATCGTCGCCGAGTCCGTCTTCTGCGGCTGGCAGGAGGCAGTGCGCCGCATGAAGCAGCTGATGCTGGAGGCGAGGCAGTGATCCACGGCGTCGGCACCGACATCGTCGCCATCGCGCGCATCGAGCGGATGCTGAACGAGCACGGCGAGCGCGCCGCTGCCAAGCTGTTGGCGCCGTCCGAGATGGAAAGATACCGTCAGGCCCCCAAGCCGGCCGCCTGGCTGGCCAAGCGCTTCGCCGCCAAGGAAGCGCTCGGCAAGGCCCTCGGCCTGGGACTGCGCGATCCGGCCACGCTGCACAACATCGCCGTACTCAGCGACGGCAT
>CAJPFL010000204.1 GCA_905339315.1 Rhodocyclaceae bacterium | reverse complement strand
ATGGCGATCAGGCCGCGCATCGAGGCGGAAATCCACCGCTTCTTCGACGAGAACTTCGGGCCGGACAGCGGCCCGCAGGTCTGATCAACCCTTGAGGGACTCGATCAGGGCGATATAGCGCTGCATGGCGTCGTCCTTGCCTGTGCCCTTGATCGCCGCCCAGGCATCGAACTTGGCGCGGCCGACCATGTCGCCGAATCCGGGGCGCTTGCCTTCGACGTCGCCTGCCGTCGCCTGTTTGTACAGGGCATAGATCTGCAGCAGCGTGCTGTTGTCCGGCCGCTCGCTCAGGTTCTTGGAGGCCGCCACCGCCGCCTCGAAGCTCGCTTGAATGTCCGCCATGTCACCTCCTCCGATTGACGGCAGTGCCCAACTGCCCGCCGCCCCGGTATTATAGGCGAATCCGAATTCCTCCCCCCGACGCCAATGAGCAAGCGCGAGCGCATCTCCCCGGTCGACACCGCCTGGCTGCGCATGGACCGGCCGAACAACCTGATGATGATCGTCGGCGTCATGATGTTCGACGGCCCCATGGATTACGCCCGCCTGCGGCGCACCCTCGAGACGCGCCTGCTGCCGTACCGCCGCTTCCGCCAGAAGGTGGTGCACGACGCCACCGGCGCCTGGTGGGAGGACGACGCGGACTTCGACCTCGACGGCCACCTGCACCATGCCGCCCTGCCCGCCGGCGACCAGAAGGTCGAGCTGCAGAAAATGGCGGCGGAGCTGATGTCCACCCCGCTCGACCCCAACCGCCCGCTGTGGAGCTACCACCTGGTCGACAACTACGACGGCGGCTCGGCGCTGGTCGTGCGCATCCACCACTGCATCGCCGACGGCATCGCCCTGATCGGCGTCATGCTCTCGCTCACCGACACCGCCCCCGACGCCCCGGAGCGCCCCGGCCCGCCGCTGGAAATGGCCAGGGAGGACGGCCCCGACAGCTTCTTCTGGAACCGCGTCTTCGAGCCCGTGACGCAGGGCATGATCACCGCGATCAACCTGAGCACCCATGCCTGGCTGAAATACTTCGAGCTGCTCACCCACCCCGGCCAGGTGCTCGACTACAGCCGGCAGGGCGTCGGCATGGCGGCGGAGCTGGGCAACCTGCTCATCATGCCGGCCGACTCGCAGACCCGCTTCAAGGGCAAGCCCGGCGGCACCAAGGCGGTGGCCTGGTCCGAGCCGATGCCGCTCACCGAAATCAAGGCGGTCGGCAAGGCGCTCGGCTGCTCCGTGAATGACCTGCTGCTGTCTTCCGTGGCGGGGGCGCTGCGGGCCTATCTCGTCGAGCAGGGCGATGCCGTGGAAGGCATCGAGGTGCGCGCCCTGGTGCCGGTCAACATGCGCTCCAGGGCGGACGAAGGCAAACTCGGCAACCGCTTCGGCCTGGTCACCCTGCTGCTGCCGGTGTATCTCGAGAACCCCTTCGAGCGCGTGTTCGAGGTCAGGCGGCGCATGGACGAACTGAAGGGCTCCACCCTGCCCGTCGTCGCCCTCGGCATACTCGCGGCCACCGGCCTGGCGCCGAAATTCGTGCAGGACATCGCCCTCGACATCCTCGCCAACAAGGCCTCGGCGGTGATGACCAACGTGCCGGGGCCGCCGCAGCCGCTCTACATGGCGGGCGCGCACCTGGCGCAGCAGATATTCTGGGTGCCGCAGTCGGGCGACATCGGCATGGGCGTCTCGATCCTCAGCTACGACGGCAAGGTACAGTTCGGCCTCGTCACCGACCGGCACTTCGTCACCGATCCGGAGAACATCGTCTCGCGCTTCCGGCCGGAATTCGAGAAGCTGGTGTATGCCCTGCTGCTGGAGCCGTGGGAGGAGCTGCGCACGCCCGAGGAAATCGCCGAAAGCCTGGAGGAGCAGCTGGCCGTCGGCCAGTGCGCGCCGGCGAAGCAGCCGCGCCAGCCGCGCGCCCCGCGCAGGAAGCCGCCAGCCGCAGCGGAAGCGGCGGCGGAAGCGCCGCCGTCCCGCGCAGACTGACTTTTCTCAGCCCTCCGCCGGGCCGCCCCAAGGCGGGCTGAAGTCAACGACAAGGAAGCCGCGCAGCGGCTGAACCGTCGTCACCCCTTTCCTTGGGAAAGGGGATGGGGGATAGGTCGTTATTCCTCCAGTTCCGCCTTCGCCGCCTCGACGTCGAGGCGTTCCATGGCATCGGCCGGCTTGCAGGCGGCCGCCTCGTGGTAGAGCTTTTCCGCCTGCTTCATCTTCGCCTCGCCGAACAGCATCACCAGCCCGTTCGCGTACTCGATGCGCGCAATCGCCGAATCCGGGTTGAGCTTGAGGGCCTTCTCGTAGTGATCGATGGCGGCGTCCTTCTTGGCGCCGTAGGTCAGGCCGCCGACCATCGCGCCGACCTTGTTGATCACTTCGGCATGGAAGGCGCCCAGCGCGATGTGCGCGTCGGCGTGGTCCGGATTCAGCTTCAGCGCCTGCGTCAGGGCGTCGCGCACCTTGGTGCCCAGCCCCTGCGTCAGCGCCTTCGCCACCGAAATGCCCTGGCTGTAGCGTCCCAGGGCCAGGGCGTAAAAATAGAAGGCGTTGGGGTACTTCGGCATCTTCCCCATCTGCTCCTCGCCGCGCGCCGCGGCCTCCTCGAACAGCGCCAGCTTCTTCTTCTCGTTGTCCTCGAGGTAGGTGGCGTAGATCGTCGCCGCCTTGTTGGCCACGGCATAGCCGGGCAGGCCCAGGCTCAGGCCCAGCTCGCAGGCCTGCTGGAAATCGCCCTGGTGGTAGAGGCGCCAGGCCTCCTGCACCTGTTCGTCCGCGGGAAACGGTTCGCGATCGCCGCGATGCAGGCGCTCCCAGTGCTTCTTCAGCGCCGCGCCGGCGTAAACATAGGCTTTGTCCGCCTGGGTAAACTTTTTCCATCCGCCCTTGGCCATCCTGGTCTCCTTATTGAGTGACGTATTCCTTCGAAAGCTGTTGCAGGAGCTGGCGCGACGTCCCCTGCAGGAACGGCGCCATCATCGACATCACCTGGTACACCCCGCGACCGAGCCCGTTGACCGCGTCGCGGCGGCGCGGGTCGCGGGCATACTCGAAAGGCAGCCAGTAGGTCGCGATCACCGCCATGTTGGTTGCCAGCGCCTGCAGCTCGCCACGGCTGGCCTGCATCTCGCCGGTCGCCACCAGCCCTTCGCACAGCGCCGCCGCCGTTTTCACCTTGTGCGCCAGGATCTGCTTGAAATGCACTTCCAGCAGGCGGTTGCGCGACAGCAGGTCGTCCAGGTCGCGGTACAGGAAGCGGTATTTCCAGATTGCCTCGAACAGGAGATGCAGGAACAGCCACATGTCCTCGACATTGGGCGCGCGCCGCGCCGGGGCTGCCAGCGTCTCCTCGATCTCCCGCTCGAACTCGGCGAACAGCGCGTTGACGATCTCGTCCTTGCTGTGGAAATGGTAGTAGAGGTTGCCCGGGCTGATGTTCAGGTCGTCGGCGACCACCGTGGTGGTGACGTTCGGCTCGCCGAACTCGTTGAACAGCCTGAGGCTGGCCTCGAGGATGCGCTCGCGGGTGCGCCTTTTCGGTTTTTTCTCCATGGCCTGCAAAGCATAACACCCCCTCGCCGGGGGCAGGACCGCGAGCGGCTAGGCCGCCGTGCGCGCCGCTTGCTGCCGGTGCGCCAGCCAGCGCTCCAGTTCCCCGAGGGAATCGCCCAGGCGGTGGCCCACCGCCAGCAAGGTGTCCGCCTTCTCGGCGTGGCCGCCGATGTCGTGATGCACCAGGGAGCGCTTCTCCTTGAGCAGATCGAGCCTGATGCGGATGCCGTGCCGGGCCAGGATCGGCGCCAGTTCGTGACGGCGGCGGTAGAGCTCGGTGCGCGTCTTCTGGTAGGCGTGCTCGCACAGGCGGCGGCGGCTGGCATAGCTGAACATGTTGGTGAAGAACATCTCGGGGTCGTCGCTGTTCGGCTCGAACAGCACCACGTCGGCGTTCTTGTACTCGATGCGGTACTTGGCCATGCCCACCTGCATGCGGGAATGGATGATCGAGCGGAAGGTCTGCGCCAGCACCACCGGCAGGCCGCCTTCCACCAGCTTCTTGTGCCGGCCGGCGCCGCGCTTCACCGCCAGCTCGGAATCGAAGGGCACCAGCGGATTGATGCACAGCACCAGGTCGGCGCCCTCCTTCAGGGCCACCGAAGCGTGCAGCGTCTTCTTCAGGGCGCCATCGACATAGTAGCGGCCGTCGATCTCCACCGGCGGGAACAGCCCCGGCAGCGCCGCGCTGGCCTGCACCGCCGTCGAGACCGGCACATGGTCCTCGCCCGGCGTGCCGAACACCACCGACTCGCCCGAGTCGAGATCCGTCGCCACCAGGAACAGGCGGCGCTTCAGCTTGCGGAAATCGTTGCTGCGGCCCGGCGCGGTGAAAATCCGGCTGAGGAAGTCATGGATGCCGGCGCTGTTGAAAATGCCGGTCGGGATGGCCTGGGAAAGGCGCTGGAAGGACTCGAAAAAGCTCTGGCTCCAGGGATTGGCCAGGTAGTTCCAGATCGAGGCCAGCAGCAGCGGTGGCACCGACAGCGCCCGCAGCGCGTATTCGCGGAAGGCCGGCTTCAGCAGGAGCTCCGGCTCGAACGGCTCCTCGGCGGTGTCGTTCTCGATGAACATGTGGCGCATGCGCTCGGGCGTCAGCCCGTTCGCCAGCCCGGCGGCGATGAAGCCGCCCGAACTCACGCCGACATACACGTCCAGCGCATTGAAGTCGACGCCCTCCAGGGACTCGGACAGCGCCAGCAGCGCACCGAGTTCGTACACCCCGCCCAACGGCCCGCCGCCGGCAAGGGCGAGGCCGACCCGGGACTTTTGCTTCCCGTCATTCCCGCGAAAGCGGGAATCCACCGGTTTGCGCGCAACGCTGGATCCCCGCTTTCGCGGGGATGACTTTCCCTGCACCATGACCGCCCCCCCTGTGCGAGGGACAGTTACTTCGCGGCGCGGCGGCGCGGGGCGGGTTTCGCTTTCCCGCCGTTGAGGCCCTGCACGACCTCGGTCAGCTCGGTGACGCGCTTCGACAGCGTCTCGATGTCCTTCTTGGTCGGCACGCCGAGGCTCGACAGCGAGCGGGCGACGCGGTCCTCGAAGACCTGCTCCAGCTTGTCCCAGGTGCCGGACGCCTTGGCGGCCGCCTCGGCGACCTTCTTGCCGGTGACCTTGCGCACGAACGACTGGCGCGCCTCGCCTTCCCGCACCAGCGCATCGAATAT
>CAJPFL010000203.1 GCA_905339315.1 Rhodocyclaceae bacterium | reverse complement strand
GCTCTCCGGCGTGCGCGCGCAGATCGCGCTGAAGGTGTATGGCGACGATCTCGACACCCTGCGCGGCCTGGCCGCCGACCTGCGCGCGCGGCTGGCGAAGATCCCCGGTGTTACCGACCTGCAGATCGAGAAGCAGGTGCTCATTCCGCAGATCAAGATCCGCGTCGACTACGAGCAGGCGGCGCGCTACGGCGTGGCGCCGGGCGCCCTCCTGACTTCGCTGGAGCAGATGATCGAGGGGGAGCGCATCACGCAGATCGTCGAGGGCAATCGCCGTTTCGACCTGCTGGTGCGCCTGCCCGAGAGCGGACGCGGGCTGCGCGAGCTACCGGATCTGCTCATCGAGACGCCCGGCGGGCATGTGCCCCTCTCCCGGTTGGCGGCGATCGAGGACAGCGACGGACCCAACCAGGTCAGCCGCGAGAATGCGCGCCGCCGCATTGTCATCTCCGCCAATACCGACGGCCGCGACATGTCGAAAGTCATCGCCGACATTCGCGCCGAGCTCGCCGCGCGGCCCCTGCCCGAAGGCTATTTCACCGCCCTCGAAGGCCAGTTCCAGGCGCAGGAGCAGGCGGCGCGCCTGATCGCCCTGCTGGCGCTGGTCTCGCTGACGATGATCTTCCTGGTGCTCTACAGCCGCTACCGCTCGATGGCGCTGACGGCCATCATCATGGGCAACATTCCGCTGGCGCTGGTCGGCAGCGTCGTCGCCCTGTGGATTTCCGGCCAGCCGCTTTCGGTGGCGGCGCTGGTCGGCTTCATCACCCTGACCGGCATCGCCACGCGCAACGGCATCCTCAAGATCAGTCACTACATCAACCTGTGCGCCTTCGAGGGCGAGCAGTTCGGCGACCACATGATCGTGCGCGGCTCGCTCGAGCGCCTGACGCCGGTGCTGATGACGGCGCTGGTGGCGGCCTTCGCCTTGGTGCCGCTGCTGCTCTCGGCCGATGCGCCGGGCAAGGAAGTGCTGCACCCGGTGGCCGTAGTCATCTTCGGCGGCCTGGTGAGTTCCACGCTGCTGGACACGCTGCTGACGCCGGTGATGTTCCGTCTGTGGGGCGAGAAGCCCTTGCAGCGGCTGCTGGCCATGAAAGAGAAGGAAAGTTTTTAACCTCAACTTGGAAGGAGAAGCAATGAAAAGCATCGCATCCATCGCCGTCCTGGCGGGACTGACTTTTGCCGCGGGCGCCGCCCTGGCCCATGACGACGCCTATCTCGACACGCAGAAGGCGCCCAACGGCGGCCAGTTGCGCATGGCCGGGCCCTATCACTATGAGCTGGTCTTGGTGAAGGACGCCAAGGAGGCCAAGGAGAACCCCGTCGTGGTGTACGTGACCGACCACGCCGGCCAGAAGATTCCCACCGCCGGCGCCGCCGGCACGGCGACGATCCTCGCCGGGAAGCTAAAGGGTGCCGCGACGCTCAAACCGGACGGGGACAACCGCATGAAGGGTGTCGCCAAGTACGCCTCGATGCCGGGCACGAAAGCGGTGGTGTCCATCACCCTGGCCGGCAAGCAGGCCGAACAGGCGCGCTTCACGCCGCTGGCTGTCGCGAAAGACACGCATACCGACCACACGCATTGATGCCCCGTCAACGATGAACCGATTGATTTAGCTTGGGGTTCAGACAAACACCATATCGATTTGAGGATGGACTCGCATGAAACCCGATTGCCTGCCAGTTCCGCATTTGCTGCGCCGCCGATTCGTGCAAGGTCTGGCGGCCGGCGGCGTGCTGCTCGGCTTGTCGTCCGTCGTCAAGCCGGGCTGGGCAACCGGCACCAAAGCGGTCAGTCGCGGCGCACCGGTGCTCAGCGGCACCGAATTCAATCTTGTCATTGCGGAATCGCCGGTGAATTTCACCGGCAATCCGCGCATGGCCACCACCATCAACGGATCGATCCCGGCGCCTACGCTGCGCTGGCGCGAAGGCGATACGGTCACGATACGCGTGACCAACACGCTGCGCGAAGATACTTCCATTCACTGGCACGGAATCATCCTGCCGTTCCAGATGGACGGCGTGCCGGGCATCAGTTTCAAGGGTATCGCACCGGGAGATACCTTCACGTATCGGTTCAAGGTCGAGCAAAGCGGCACCTACTGGTATCACTCGCACTCCGGCACGCAGGAACAGACCGGCATGTACGGCGCCATCGTCATCGAGCCGTCCGGTGGCGAGGCGATCAAGGCCGATCGCGACCACGTGATCCACCTGTCGGACTGGACCGACGAAGATCCGATGCGCGTCTTCGCCAAGCTGAAGACGCAGAGCGATTACTACAACTATAACCAGCCGACAGCGGCGGACTTCTTCGGAGACGCGTCGCGCAATGGCCTCAAGGCGGCGATCGACAAGCGCAAGATGTGGAACGAAATGCGCATGAGTCCGACCGACCTGGCCGACCTCTCGGCCGCGACGCTCACTTATCTGATGAACGGCACGACTCCGACGGGCAACTGGACAGGAACGTTCCGTCCGGGCGAGCGGGTGCGGCTGCGCTTCATCAACGGCGCCGCCAACACCTTCTATGACGTGCGGATTCCCGGGCTCAAGCTCACGGTGGTGCAGGCGGACGGCCAGGACGTCGAGCCGGTGACGGTCGACGAATTCAGGTTCGGGCCGGGTGAAACCTACGATGTGATGGTGGCGCCGAAAGACGATGCCTACACGGTGTTTGCCCAGGCGATGGATCGCACGGGTTTCGCGCGCGGCACTCTGGCCGTCCGCGAGGGGCTCGAGGCGCCCGTGCCCGGAATCGACCCGGCCGAATGGTTGCCCATGACCGACATGATGGGCGCGATGGGCGCGATGGGCGGCGGCATGGCCGGCATGAGCCATGGCGGGTCGGCTGGAATGGGCGGCATGAACCACGGCGGAACGGCCATGGACCACAGCACGCACGCCATGCAGGCTGGGATGAACATGGGCGGCAAGCTGGCCAAACCGAGTACGCAGGCGCGCCATGCGAAAACCGAATATGGCCCCGGCACCGACATGCGGGTGGACATGGCGCGCACCAATCTCGATGACCCGGGGGTTGGCCTGCGCAACAACGGGCGCCGCGTGCTGACGCTGTCGGATCTGCGCACCATCGGTGGTGCGCTCGACTCGCGCGGGCCTGAGCGCGAAGTGGAACTGCATCTGACCGGCAACATGGAGCGCTACACGTGGTCGCTCGACGGCCTCGAGTTCGGCCAGTCGACGCCGGTGCATTTTCGCTTTGGCGAGCGGCTGCGGGTCATTCTCCATAACGACACCATGATGACCCATCCCATGCACCTGCACGGCATGTGGAGCGAACTGGAGCAGGACGGCGGCGGCTTCCAGGCGCGCCGCCACACCATTCCCGTGCAGCCGGCGCAACGTATCAGCTTCCTCGTTACCGCCGACGCGCTGGGCCGCTGGGCCTGGCATTGCCATCTGATGCTCCACATGGATGCGGGAATGTTCCGCGAAGTGGTGGTGGCCTAAGCGCTGGCGGGAACGACAGGAAAATGAAAATGATAAACAAGCGAACGAGAGCCCTGGCTATGGCAATCATCGGCCTTGGCGCGACGCCCGTCCGGGCGCAAACCGGCCCCGCCGCCGAGCCGATGAACCATGCTCAGCATCAGGGTGCTGCGTCTGACGCGAACAAGCACAAGGCGGCCCAGGATGCGATGCCGGCAATGGACCACGGCGGGATGGATCCCGGTGCGATGCCCGGTATGAAGCCGGGAAAGACGGAAACCGTCGGTGAAATGCCGGGCATGGACCACGGCGAAATGAACATGCAGGGTGGATCGGCCCCGCCCGACGCGCGCGATCCGCATGCCTATTCCGGCGGTTACACGCTTGAATCGGGACCGTATGCGCTCCCCGGGCCACGCGTCCTGCGCCTGTCCGACGAGCACAACTTTGGCGCGCTCCTGATCGATCGGTTGGAACGAAGCCACACCCGTGATGGCAATGGTGCGTCCTACGACGTCCAAGGCTGGTTCGGCCGTGATTATGACCGCCTGGTCGTCAAGGCCGAGGGCGACGTCTCCAAAGGCAAACTGCAAGAGGCCCGGACCGAGTTGCTATGGGGCCATGCCATCGCCACTTTCTGGGATACGCAACTGGGTATGCGATACGACAGCGGCGTGGGCTCCGATCGCGGCTGGCTGGCCTTCGGCGTGCAGGGCATTGCCCCTTACTGGTTCGAAGTCGATGCGGCTGCCTACGTGGGCAATCGGGGAAGAACGGCGTTACGCCTGGGTGCGGAGTACGAGGTGCTGCTCACGCAAAAGCTCGTTTTGCAGCCGCGCGTCGAGGTCAACTGGTACGGCAGGCGGGACAAAGCGCGCGATACCGGCGCCGGGCTGTCGGAAGGTGTGGCCGGCCTGCGCCTGAGATACGAATTCTCGCGGGAGTTCGCCCCTTATGTCGGCGTCGAAAGGGTCGGAAAATTTGGAGAGACGGCCGACCTGGCCCGCGCTGCGGGCGAAAGGACCGGTGAAACACGCTGGGTTGCCGGCGTGCGCTTCTGGTTCTGATGTATTGCAACGGCTCTCGAATCACTCAACCCAACAGGAGACAAAAATATGAAACTGAAGACACTTTCGATTCTGATTCTTGGCGCACTGCCGGCTATTGCCCTGGCGGCAGGGGACCCCGCCGGTGGCCATGGCATGGAGGCCCAGCAGATGATGCAGGGCCATGACATGTCGACTATGCAGAAGGCAGCGCCCGCGTCGATGGCCGGAAAGCCTGGCGACCCGGCCAAGGTGAGCCGCACCATCGAAGTCACCATGGATGACGCCATGCAATTCACGCCGGGCAAAATCAGCGTCAAGGCCGGCGAGACAGTCCGGCTGTTCGTCAAGAACGCCGGCAAGACGCCGCATGAAATGGTAATCGGCACGCTGGGCGAGCTCAAGGACCACGCCGAAATGATGCGCAAGATGCCCGGCATGCAGCATGCCGAGCCGAACATGGTCACGCTGAAGGCCGGCCAGCGCGGCGGCATCGTCTGGCAGTTCGACAAGCCGGGAACCGTGGATTTTGCCTGCCTGGTGCCCGGCCATATGGAGGCCGGCATGACTGGGCGCTTCTTCATCGAGCCGCTTGCAGAAAACGGAAGCTAAATTGCTGCTGACCATCTTCGCCGGGAAACCAAACGCTGTCGCGACGCTCAAACCGGACGGGGACAACCGCATGAAGGGTGTCGCCAAGGACACGCATACCGACCACAAGCACTTTTTTCTACGGAGAACGACCATGAACAAAATTGCCATGACAGCCCTTGCCGCTTCGCTTGCGTTTGCGGCCCCGGTGTTTGCCGACGACGCACACCATCCCGAGAAAGCCCAGGAAGCGAAGGCCGCGCCCGCCAAACCCGCGGCCGCACCCGCGCAGACGGTCAAGAAAATGCAGGACAACGTCAAGAAGATGCAGAACCAGCTCGACCGCATCGCCAAGTCGAAGACCGACGACGATCGGCAGAAGGCGATGGCCGAGCACATGCAGACCATGCAGGAGAACATGATGATGGCCCGCGGCATGCAGGCC
>CAJPFL010000202.1 GCA_905339315.1 Rhodocyclaceae bacterium | reverse complement strand
CCTGATCGTGAAGATCGCGCCGGCGGTGGCGCAGGCGGCGATGGATTCCGGCGTCGCCACGCGGCCGCTGAAGGATTTCGCCGCCTACCGCCAGCAGCTGACGCAGTTCGTCTTCCATTCCGGCACGCTGATGAAGCCGGTGTTCGCCGCGGCCAAGAAGGCGCCGAAGCGCGTGCTCTACTGCGAAGGCGAGGACGAGCGCGTGCTGCGCGCCATCCAGGCCGTTGTCGACGAGGGCATCGCCCGGCCGCTGGCGCTGGGCCGGCCGGCGGTGATCGCCGCGCGCCTGAAGCAGCTCGGCCTGCGCATCGAGGTCGGCCGCGACTTCGAGCTGATCGACGTCGGCCACGACGAGCGCTACCGCGACCTCACCCACGACTACTACAAGCTGATGGCGCGCGACGGCATCTCGCCCGGCATCGCCAAGAAGGAGGTGCTGCGTTCCAACACCCTGATCGGCGCGCTGCTCTTGAAGCGCGGCGACGTGGATGCGATGTTGTGCGGCACCTACGGCCAGCTGCCGCGCCACCTCGAGCGCGTCTCCAACGTCATCGGCCTGAAGCCCGGCGCGCGCAACTTCGCCGCCATGAACGTGCTGATGCTGTCGCGCCACACGCTGTTCATCTGCGACACCTATGTCAACGAAGACCCGACGGCGGAGCAGATCGCCGAGATGACGCTGATGGCGGCGGACGAGGTGCGCCGCTTCGGCATCACGCCGAAGGTGGCGCTGCTGTCCTACTCCAACTTCGGCAGCCGCAAGACAGTGTCCGCGCTGAAGATGCGCGAGGCGCGCCGTCTCATCGCTGAGCGTGCGCCGCAGCTGGAAGTCGATGGCGAGATGCACGGCGATGCCGCGCTCTCCGAAGAGATCCGCAACAAGGTGTTCCCGGATTCGGTGCTGAGGGGCGAAGCCAACCTGCTCATCATGCCCAACCTCGACGCCGCCAACATCGCCTTCAACCTGCTCAAGATCACCGGCGGCGACGGCATCACCGTCGGGCCGATCCTGCTGGGGGCGGCGAAGCCGGTGCACATCCTGACGTCCACCGCGACGGTGCGGCGGCTGGTGAACATGACGGCGCTGGCGGTGGTGGACGCGCACCACCTGCGCGGTTGATTCGTAGCCCGGCCTGGGGCACCATCCTTTCTCCAGCAGAGGAGGAATAAAAATGCCCCACGCCATCCGTTTCCACCAGCCCGGCGGCCCCGAGGTCCTGAAATGGGAAGAGGTCGCCGTCGGCGATCCCGGCCCGAACGAGGCGCGCGTGCGCCATCATGCCGTCGGCCTCAACTTCATCGACATCTACCACCGCACCGGCGCCTATCCGCTGCCCCTGCCTTCGGGCATCGGCCTGGAGGGGGCGGGGGTGGTGGAGGCGGTCGGCAGCGAGGTGAAGGACCTCAAGGCCGGCGACCGCGTCGCCTATGCCGGCGGGCCGGTCGGCGCGTACTCGGAAGTGCGCCTGATCCCGGCCGACCGGCTGGTGAAGCTGCCGGAGGCGCTGACCTTCGAGCAGGGCGCGGCGATGATGCTCCAGGGCATGACCGCGCAGTACCTGCTGCGCCGCACCTACCGCGTGCAGCCGGGCGACACCATCCTCATCCACGCCGCCGCCGGCGGCGTCGGCCTCATTGTCTGCCAGTGGGCGAAGGCGCTCGGGGCGAAGGTGATCGGCACGGTCGGCTCGGACGAGAAGGCGGCGCTGGCGCGTGCGCACGGCTGCGACCACCCGATCGTGTACACCCGCGAGAAGTTCGCCGAGCGCGTCAAGGAATTGACCGTCGGCGAGGGCGTGGCGGTGGTCTACGACTCCATCGGCAAGGACACCTTCATGGATTCGCTGGCCTGCCTGCGGCCCATGGGCATGATGGCGCTGTTCGGCGCCGCGTCAGGCCCGGTGCCGCCCTTCGACCTCGGCCTGCTGGCGAAGATGGGCGCCCTCTTCATCACCCGGCCGACGCTGTTTGTCTATACGGCAAAGCGCAGCGACCTCGTGCAGACGGCGGACGAACTGTTCGGCATGGTCACCTCTGGCAAGGTGAAGATCGAGGTCAACCAGCGTTACGCCCTGAAGGACGCAGCGAAGGCGCAGGCCGATCTGGAAGCGCGCAAGACCACCGGCTCGACGATCCTGCTGCCCTGACGCCGTCCCGTAGCGTCTGACTTCAGGGCGCCGGCCGCGGCATCACCGGCGCCTTGCCGCGCTTGAACACCATCACGGTGCGGATGAAGCTGATCACCGTCTTGCCGTCCTGATTGAAGCCGGTGGTGCGCACCCTGACGATGCCGACGTCGGGACGCGACTTCGACTCGCGCTTCTCCAGCACTTCCGACTGCGAATAGAGCGTGTCGCCCTCGAACACCGGATTGGGCAGGCGCACCTCGTCCCAGCCGAGGTTGGCGAAGACGTTCTGCGAGATGTCGGTGACGCTCTGGCCGGTGACCAGCGCCAGGGTGAAGGTGGAGTCGACCAGCGGCTGGCCGAACTCGGTCTGCGCCGCGTAGTGGCGGTCGAAGTGGATCGGCGCGGTGTTCTGCGTGAGCAGGGTGAACCAGGCGTTGTCCACCGCCAGCACGGTGCGCCCGAGCGGGTGGCGGTAGAGGTCGCCGACCTCGAAGTCCTCGAAGAAGCGGCCCTGCCAGCCGGGTTTCTCTGACATCTCGTTCTCCTTCACAATCGCCGGAAAAGCATACGTCATTCCCGCGAAAGCGGGAATCCAGCCGTTTTCACGTATCAATGGATTCCCGCTTCCGCGGGAATGACGATGGGTGTGATAAATTGCCGGCATGCTCCAATCATTCCTCGTCGCCAACCCCAAGGGCGGCTGCGGCAAGACGACGCTGGCGACCAACCTCGCCGGCTACTTCGCGCGCCGTGGCCACCGTGTCATGCTCGGCGACATCGACCGCCAGCAGTCGGCGCGCGAATGGCTGAAGCTGCGCCCGCAGGGGCTGCCGCCGATCCGCAGCTGGGACATCGCGCCGGGCGAGCCGGCCCGCCCGCCGAAGGACACCACGCACGTGGTGCTCGACACGCCGGCCGGCCTGCACGGGAAAAAGCTCGACGTGGTGGTGAAGAGCATCCACCGCGTCATCGTGCCGCTGCAGCCCTCGATCTTCGACATCCTCGCCACGCGCGCCTTCCTCGACGAGCTGCTGGAGGAGAAGGCGGTGCGCAACCAGAAGACCTTCATCGCGGTGGTCGGCATGCGCGTCGATGCGCGCACGCGGGCGGCGCACGAACTGGAGCGCTTCCTCGAAGGCCTCGACGTGCCGGTGCTCGGCTTCCTGCGCGACACGCAGGTCTACGTGCAGGCCGCCGCCCACGGCCTGACCCTGTTCGACCTGTCGCCGGCGCGCGCCGCGCTGGACCTGCCGCAATGGCAGGGCATCATCGACTGGGTCGACGCGCCGCACGAGTAGCGGTTTTCTTCTTCGGCGCCTCGCCCAGCAGGCGCGCACGCAAGGCTTCATCCCCCAACCGTTCCAGGAACCATGACAGCGCCAGCCCTTCGTGATCGCCGCGCCAGGCGATGTGCAGCGGCAGGTCGGGCGTTGCCTCGGTGGTGCGTTTCGCCACCAGCCGGCCGGCGGCGATCTCCGGCGCGGCGAGCGGCAGCGGCAGGTGCCCCACGCCCAATCCCGCCGCCTGCGCCGCCAGCTTGGCGGCGAAGTCCGGCACCACCAGCGTGTCCTGCCCGCTGAGCAGGCCGGCCGTGCGCGCCAGCAGTTGGCGCGAGGTGTCGGCGATCACCACGGCGCGATGCTTGAGCAGCGCCGCGGCGGCTATCGGTTCGCGCATCTTCGCCAGCGGGTGGCTGGGCGCCACCGCGAACACCGGCTGCGAGCGGCCGAGGACCTGCGTCCGGTAGCCGCCGCCCGGCGGCATGTCGCCGGGCGCGCCGATGGCGAGGTCGGCGCGTCGCGTCGCCAGCGCATCCCAGCAGCCGCCGAGCACCTCGGTCGACAGGCGCAGCCGGGTGCCGGACATCTGCTTGTAGAAATCGCCGATCAGCGGCCACAGCGCGCTCAGGTCGAGCACCGCCTCGATGGCGATGCGCAGTTCATGTTCCCAGCCGGTGGCGATGCGCTTGACGCGGCATTCCAGTTCGCCGGCGGCGCCGAGCAGGTGGCGGCCTTCCTCGAGCAGCAGGCGGCCGGCCGGCGTCAGCACGGCGCGGCGACCCTGGCGCACGAACAGCGTCACGGCGAGGTCGTCTTCCAGCTTCCTGATGGCATGGGTCAGCGCCGAGGGCACGCGGTGCAGGGCGTCCGCCGCGGCGGCGAAGCTGCCGCGGGTGTCGATGGCGTCGAGGACCTGCAGGGCGTCGAGGGAAATCAGCATGTTGAAAATAATTGAACGTTAATGTCGAAATAATTCGCTTTTTTTCAGCTTAGGCAGGAATTACCATGGCGTCAATCGATGAATGCATTTGAACAGAGAAAGGAGAAAACCATGATCCAGGTCCGCAAAGGCAGCGATCGCGGCCATGCCGACCACGGCTGGCTGCAGAGCTGGCACACCTTCTCCTTCGCCGACTACCACGATCCGGCGGAAATGGGCTGGCACGGCCTGCGCGTCATCAACGAGGACATCGTCCAGCCCGGCAAGGGCTTCGGCATGCACGGCCACCGAGACATGGAGATCGTCACCTGGATTCTCGACGGCGCCCTTGAGCACAAGGACAGCATGGGCAACGGCGAGGTGATCCGCCCCGGCGAGGCGCAGCGCATGAGCGCCGGCAAGGGCGTGCTCCACAGCGAGTTCAATCCTTCGCAGGAGAAGGCGACGCATCTGCTGCAGATCTGGATCGAGCCCAACGTGCGCGGCGTGAAACCGAGCTACGAGCAGACCTTCTTTCCCGCCGAGGAGCGGCGCGGAAAACTCCGGCTGGTGGCTTCGCGCGACGGCCGCGAGGGCAGCGTGACGATCCACCAGGATGCGGCGCTCTACGCCGCGCTGCTGGCGCCGGGCGAGGCGGTGCGCCATGCGCTGGCGCCGGGCCGGCATGCCTACCTGCACGTGGCGCGCGGCGCCGCCCGGCTGAATAGTCAGCCGCTGCGGGGCGGCGACGGCGCGAAGATCACCGATGAGGAAAATCTGGAGATCGTCGCGTCGGAAGACGCGGAGATCCTGTTGTTCGACCTACCCTGAAAGGAACAAGGCAATGAAGAAAGTGGCAGTGGTGTATCACAGCGGTTACGGCCATACCGAGCGCCAGGCGAAGGCGGTGGCGGAAGGCGCGGCGGCGGTGGAAGGCGTGATGGCGCACCTGATTTCGGTGGCCGACGTCGACCGGCGCTGGGAGGATTTGGCGGCAGCCGACGCCATCGTCTTCGGCGCGCCGACCTACATGGGCAGCGTCTCCGGCGACTTCAAGAAGTTCATGGATGCCAGTTCCAAGGCCTGGTTTTCCTCGGCCTGGAAGGACAAGCTTGCCGCCGGCTTCACCAACTCCGGCAGCCAGAGCGGCGACAAGTTGAACTCCCTCATCCAGCTGATGGTGTTCGCCAGCCAGCACGGCATGCTCTGGGTCAGCCTCGGCCTGATGCCGGGCAACAACAACAGCAAGGGCTCGGTGGACGACCTCAACCGCCTCGGCAGCTTCTCCGGCGCGATGGCGCAATCGAACGTCGACCAGGGCGCCGACGGCATGCTGGAGAGCGACCTGAAAACGGCCGCGCATCTGGGCAGGCGCGTGGCGGAAACGGCGTTGCGCTACGCGCGCGGCTGATTA
>CAJPFL010000201.1 GCA_905339315.1 Rhodocyclaceae bacterium | reverse complement strand
GCTCGCCCAAATGTTCGCCGTGGTCGGCGGTGATCACGACCAGGGCATCGCGCAGGTAACCCTTGCGGCCGAGGATCTCCAGCAGGCTGGCGATGGCGATATCCACCTGGACCACCCCGTTGTCGTAGAAATTCAGGATGCTGGCAGTGGGGACATCGAGGCCGCTGCGGATGCCGGTCCTGGCGTAATTCGTCACCGGTTGGTAACGCAGGGCCTCAGGGTGGCGCTTGCCCAGCGGGTGGGCCGACATCAGGTGGAACTGCATCATGACGGGTGATCCGTCCGAGGCGGCAAAGCCGGCGAGGCGGTCGCTGACCAGCCGGTCGTCGTTCATGTAGTAGCCCTGCGCCGACGAGCCGTCGAAGTAGCTGTCCACCTTGCCGTAGGATTCCTTGAGCCCATAGAAGTTGGTGTGGTCGCCGCCGAGGATCAGGTGGATGCGGTAGCCGTGCTGCACCAGCACCTGCTGCAGGGTGAAGGGCCGCGAGGAAAACTGATGCACATACTTCGAGCTGGCCAGGCTTAGCAGTCCACAGGAAGACTCGCTGCAGGAGGCATGCGCGACACCGAGGTTGCGCACGACGCCGGCCTTCGCCAGCCGGCTCAGGTTCGGCGTGGTGTCCCGCGCATAGCCGTTGACGCCCATGTGGTCGGGCCGCAGGGCGTCGACCACGATCAGGATGACGTTGCGGCGCGCAGCGGCCGGGTTCGGCCGGTAGGTGGCGCGGGCGGCGTCTTCCAGTTTGTCGCGCTTCCCGGCCTCGGCGCTGTCGATGGCCTGGCTCTGGAAGGTGCGCGTCGCCTGGCGCGGAAAGAAAGTCAGGCTGACCGGCTCGGCCTGCTGAATCCAGGGGTCGGTGGAAAACTGATAAAAGCCGATGGCGACGGTGCCGGAAGCGGCGGCGGTGGCGAAGGCGAGCATGCCGCCGGAGAAGCGCCGCGCCAGCAGCGGCACCCAGTCGAAGCGCGCCAGGTAGAGGAATGCCAGCAGCGCCAGCCCGACGTAGGCGCAGCCGGCCCCGGCCAGGACCGCCGTCGATGACAGTCCGAGCGAGGCCGCCAGGTCCAGCGCCTGGGCGGCATAGGTGGTGATCAGGCTCCAGGAGATGACCCTGCCCCATGAGCTCAGGCCGATGATGGTCAGGCCGTAGTAGAGCAGCAGGGAGGCCGCCAGGCTGGCAGCCAGCGACGCGCCCAGCAGGCGCGCGCCAAGGCCGGGCAGCCAGCGATCCGCCGCCAGCCGCAGCGCTGCCAGCGCGAGCAGGCAAAGCGCGATGAGCTGGAGATGCGGCAGGACGGCGGCGGCCGGGGCGGCGTAGAGGCTGACATAGACCGCCAGGAAGGCGATCGGCAGGCAATACCAGAGCGTCATCTCCGACCCCAGCCGGAGGAGCAGCGGACGCCAGCGCTGCTCAGGCATTGCGGATCGCCACCAGCTTCGACAAGCCGAGGAAATTCACCGAGCGCACCGAGGCCACCTGCCAGTTGCGGGCGAGTATCTGCTCGTCGTAGCTGAAATCGGAGCGGAAGCCGACGCGGTCGGCCATCGGCCGGACGATGCGTTCCAGCAGCCACCAGAAATGGCTGCCGCTGAAATGGTTGAGGATGACGATGCTGCCGCCCTTGCGGCAGACCCGGCGCGTCTCGGCTATCAGGCGGTCCGGGTTGGGGGTGACGGAGAGCACGTAGGGCAGCGTCACGCAGTCGAAGGCGCCGTCGGCGAAGTCCAGGGCTTCGGCGTCCATGGCATGCAGGCGAATGTCGTGGCGCTGCAGCTGCGCCACCCGATGCCGCGCCACTTCCAGCATCTCGGGCGAAATGTCGATGCCGGTGACGCTCGAGGCGGCGGGGTAGCGCCCCAGGGTCAGGCCGGTGCCCACGCCCATTTCCAGGATCGATGCCGGACGCAGCGAACAGACGGTTTCGGTGAGGGCGCGCCGGCCCGGCTCCAGAACGGCGCCGAACAGCCTGTCGTAGATGGGCGCGTAGAACCGGTAGGTGCTGATGACGTTGTCTTGGGTTATCGACTTCATGGGCTGCTGTCTTCCGCCGTGCGCTTTGAAAGGCGCAATGATAGCGGCGTAGCGATGAAAAAAGCGGCTGCCGCCGGCGCCAGCCGCCGGACGGCGGCCGTTGCGACACGAGCGGGAAAGCTTGCAGCGGCCAGGCTACAGGGCGATATCGGCGGCGAGCGGCTTGCCCGGCATGTGAAACGCCACCGGGCCGTCGGGGAGGCCGTCGACGAACTGGCGCACGAAGGGGTCGGTCGAGGCCCGGATCTCGTCGGGCGTGCCCTGGGCGACGACCTTGCCGTCGGCGATGAAGTAGGCGTAGTCGACCACCTTCAGCGATTCGGCGACGTCGTAGGTGACGACGATGGAGGTGACGCCGAGGGCGTCGTTGAGGCCGCGGATCAGGTTGCCGATCTGGGTGAGCGAAATCGGGTCGAGGCCGGAGAAGGGTTCGTCGTACATGATCAGCATCGGGTCGATGGCGATGGCGCGCGCCAGCGCGACGCGGCGCGACATGCCGCCGGAGAGCTCGCTCGGCATCAGCGGCCAGGCGCCGCGCAGGCCGACCGAGTGCAGCTTCATCAGCACCATGTCGTGGATGAGTTCATTCGGCAGGTTGGTGCGCTCGCGCATCGGGAAGGCGATGTTCTCGAAGGTGGACAGGTCGGTGAACAGCCCGCCCTGCTGGAACATCATGCCCATCTTGCGGCGCATCTCGTAGAGGTCGTCGGTATCCAGTTCGTGGATGATCCGGCC
>CAJPFL010000200.1 GCA_905339315.1 Rhodocyclaceae bacterium | reverse complement strand
AGCAGGACGACGCCCTTGTGCTCGTCGAGCTTGACCATGTGCTTCATGTAGGTGCGGTAGTAGGCCACCGAGATGGCTTCCGCCGAGTCGCCGATGAAGGGGAACTCGGCCATCTTGGTCATCGGGAAGCGGCCCGGCGTGTAGCCGTGCACCGAGATCGACACGTCGGCCAGGCCGTCGCGGATGGCGTCGAAGGTGCCGGGCGGGCTGGCGACGGCCTTCGGCAGCAGGCGTGACTTGACGCGGCCCTGTGTGGCTGTCTCGACCTCCTTGGCCCAGCCCATGAGCATGTCCTTGGTGATGATGTGGCTGGGCGGCAGCCAGGAGGAGATGGTCAGGGTGGTCTGCGCCTGGGACGGGGTCCAGGCGATGGCGCCGGCGAGCAGAGCGGCGGCGAGCGATGCGAGCTTCTTCATGTCGATCCTCCTTTGGTTTGAGCGGATGATTTATTTAAATGTTACGTAATTCATTTTCCGCAGACTGCATTGTGTAACAGATTAAATCCCTGTCAAGCATGTGGGCTCAGGATGTGCGGCTAAAATCCGGTTTTCTGCCTTCCTGGAAGGCGCCGATGCCTTCTCTTGCAGCGGCGGTGCACGCCGATGCGCCGAAGGCACGGTAGCCGATCTCCAGCGCGGCGTCGAGCGTAGTGGCCGCCGCGGCGTCGCGCACGGCGCTTTCCAGAATGCCCATGATCTCCTGCGACAGCGGCTGTCCACTGGCAGAGGCCGGTGTGATCGGCTCCAGCGGCGCCAGCGGCACCGCGCCCTGGGCGATCGGCGATGGTTTGCCCGCCAGTGCCTGCACGCGTGCCAGGGCAGTGACGATCAGGCCGGGCAGATCGTCGGCGAGGGCGTCCACCACGCCCAGTTTGCGGGCCTCTGCGGCCTTGAGCTTATCGGCGCGGCGCAGCATGCCGTGAAAGGTCGCGGCGGCCTGCGGCCAGCGGCGGTAGGGTACGACCATGGCGCCGATGCCCGGCACGATGCCGAGGGTGATCTCCGGCAGCTGCATCCAGGCGTCCTTCAACGCGACGATGCCGTGGCAGCGCATCGCCAGCTCCAGCCCGCCGCCCAGTGCCATGCCGTTCAGCGCGGCGACCACCGGCTTCTTCATGGCATCGAGGTGTACCAGCAGGCGCGAGCAGTCGCGCGCGTACCGGGTCGCCGCGGCGGCGTCGCCGAGCATGGAGGGGAAGCGGCCGATGTCGGCGCCGGCGCAGAAGGCGCGCGCGCCGTAGCCGGCGAGGACGAAGCCCTTCACGGCCGGGTCGGCCTCGAACTTGCGTATTACTGAAAGCACCTCGTCGGTCAGCTCGTCGTGCAGGGCGTTCATCGCCTCGGGGCGACGCAGGGTGATGACCTTGACACCATCCGTGTCATCGACGAGGACATGGCGCCAGAAGTCCTGGTAGGCGGCCAGCGGCTGCTTCGGCATCGGCATGCCGGGGCGCTCGGCCTTGAGGCGATCAAGAATGCGGCGGGTCTCTGCGTCACCGAGATCGCGCATCAGTTCCAGCGGGCCCTTCCTGAAGCCGAGCGCGGTGCGGCAGCCGAGGTCAAGGTCGGCCGGCTCTCCTATTGAACGGTCGAGGATGTCCACCGACTGCGAGAAGAGGATGCCGAGCAGGCGGTCGCGGATCGCCGCGGCCGTCTCCGGCGCGATGTCGACGCGCTTGCCGGGCGGCACGGTGAGCCAGGTGTCGACCGAGCGGAAGACCGGGGCGGGGGTGTAGTGCGCGCCTTCCTCCTCCGCCTGCAGGGTGTTGGTCTCGGTGATGATCGGGTTGCCGCGCGCGAGGTTGAGCACGAAGAAGGGGCCGGCGTGCACGAACTCGGCGGCGACGCTGTCGATCTCGGCGGCAGTGGCGCACCCCAGGAGTACTTCCTCGGGCGGGGCAAGCCCCGCCCTCAGGGCGCGCTCGAGCAGCAGCGCCGCCTCGTTGCACCAGTTGTCGAAGATGCGGTCGAGCATGAAGCAGACGGCGTCCGCCGTGACCAGCGGCACCTTGCCAGTGAGGCAGAACAGCCAGCGCAACCAGTCGACCACCGCCGGGTCGGTCTTCTCCCAGGCGATGACTTCCACCGCCGGGTTGCGCCAGGCCGGCGCGAAGAAGTGGGTGACGGTGGCGCGGCCCGGGTGCTTCAGTTCCGAAAAGATGCGCGCTGCCGGCAGCGAGCTGGTGTTGGAAGTGATGAGGGCGTCCGGCCGCACGACGCTCTCGACCTGGGCGAAGATGCGCCGCTTCAGCGCCATGTTTTCCGTTGCCGCCTCGATGACCCAGTCGCAGTCGGCGAGCTGGGCGTAATCCGTCGTGCCGGCGATGTTGGCGACAACGGCTGAAGCCTGCGGCTCGCTCATCTTGCCTTTGGCGACAGCCTTCTTCGCATAGTCCTGGCAGCGTTGCAGGGCCTTGTCGATGGCGGTTTGATGGACGTCGACCAGGGTCAGGCGGATCTGCGGCAGGGCACTCTTCAGGTAGTAGCCGATGTCCGGGCCGATGGTGCCGGCGCCGATAATGGCGACGTGCTTCGGCAGGGGACGGGCGGGCGTGTGCAGGAGCGGGTTCTGTGTCGTCATGATTCAGGCGATGATGCGTTCGTTTTCGAGCTTGGCGATTTCTTCGGGCTTGCAGCCGGCTTCCTTCAGCACGGCGCGGGTGTGCTCGCCGTACTTCGGCGGAAAAGTCAGTTCCTGCGAGACGGCGGGAAGATCCACCGCCATCGGCTGCATGTGCACCGTCTTGCCGCCGGGCATGCGCGTCAAAGTCAGCCTGCTGGAGACGGCGTCCAGCTTGCGCACGGCCGGGATGTCGTGGATCGGCGCGTGCGGGATGGTGGCCTGGCGGAAGTCCGCGGCGATCTCCGCCGTGGCGTACTTGCGCGTCGCCGCCGCCATGTCGCGATGGATGGCCTCGCGCTCCTGGTGGCGGCCCTCGTTGGTGGTGCGCGTCGGCGAGCCGACGGCGGCGAACTTCGGCAGCTCGGTCAGGCGCTTCCACTGCACGTCGCTGCCGATGGCCATGTAGATGAAGCCGTCCGCGGTCGGGTAGACGTTGGTCGGGATGAACTTGCGGTGCTCGTTGCCGCAGCGCGTGATCTCGTTCGGCTGGCAGTCGAAGTCGAGCAGCGGCAGGGTGGTGATCAGCCAGGAGGCGGCCGCCTGCAGCATGGAGACGTCGATG
>CAJPFL010000199.1 GCA_905339315.1 Rhodocyclaceae bacterium | reverse complement strand
GCGCCTGCCTGCCGGGGCATGGCTGGTGACGCCGCAGGGGCACCTCGTCGGCGCGCACAGCGTGCTGTTCCATGCACCGGACAGCCAGGTGCATGGCGTGCTGGCGCGCCAGCGCGAGATCGAGCGTTTGCAGCAGGAGGCACAGCAGCAGGCCGCCGCGCTGGAGCAGGGCAAGCAGCTGGCAACGCAGGCGGAAGAGACCTATCACGCGATCGAAAGCCGTATTGCGCCGCTGCGCATGTCAGGCAGCGATTTGCAGCAGCGCCAGCACGGCGTGCAGATGCAGATCCTGAAATTGACGCAGGCCAACGAGCGCAGCCAGGAGCGCGCGGCACAGATTGCCCATGAGTTGCAGGAGCTGGCTGAACAGGTCGCCACTGAGGAGTATCAGCAGCAGGAAATTGCCGAATGCATGGAAGCCCAGCGCGAGAGCATGGCGGCGCAGCAGGCGGAAGCCGAAGAGGCCAGGCTGCAGGCTGCCGCGCAGGAATCCGCATTGCGCCAGCAGCGCGAACGCGTGCAAAAGGCGCAGCACGAATTGCAGGAAGCGCGCTTCTATTCCAAAACCTGTGCCGAAAAAATTTCTGATCTGGACCACAACCTGAAGCAGATCGGGCTGACGCTGGCGCAGCTGGAGCAATCTCTGGAGCAAAGCCGCGATGAGCTGGCGCACCTGGATGACAGCGCCAGCAAACAGCAATTGCAGGAAGTGTTGCAGCAACGCCACTCGCGCGAACAGGCGCTGGCCGAGGCGCGCAACGCGCTGGAATTCGCCACGCTCAACTTGAACAAGCTGGAGCAGGAACGCATGTCCTGCGAGCAGAAGCTGAGTCCGCTGCGCGACAAGGCAAACGAGTTGCTGCTCAAGGAACAGGAAGCGCGTCTGCATTTCGAGCAATGGGCGGAACAGCTGAATGGCGTGGATGAGGCGCCGTTGCTGCTCCTGCTGGAAAAAGGCAACGCCAGGCCGAATGCGCTGCAGGCCGAACTGAACCGCCTGAACGAGGAAATCGCCGCACTGGGGGCGGTCAATCTCGCGGCGCTGGAAGAACTGCAGGCGGCGCAGGAGCGCAAGAGCTATCTGGACGCGCAGGCGAAAGATCTGACCGAGGCGATGGAAACGCTGGAGGGCGCGATACGCCGCATCGACAAGGAGTCGCGCGATTTGCTGATGGCGACCTACGATCAGGTGAATCGCCACCTGTCCGAGATGTTCCCGGTGCTGTTCGGCGGCGGCGAGGCGCGGCTGGTGCTGACGGGTGAAGAGATTCTGGACAGCGGCGTGCAGGTGATGGCGCAGCCGCCGGGCAAGAAGAACGCGTCGATTCACCTGATGTCAGGCGGCGAAAAGGCGCTGACTGCGATCGCGCTGGTGTTCTCGCTGTTCCAGCTCAACCCTGCACCGTTCTGCCTGCTGGACGAGGTGGATGCGCCGCTGGACGACACCAACACCGAACGGCTATGCAAGCTGATCCAGAAAATGGCTCAGAATACCCAATTCATTTTCATCAGCCACAACAAGCTCACCATGGAACTGGCGCAGCAACTGGTAGGCGTGACCATGCAGGAACGCGGCGTGTCCCATGTGGTGGCGGTGGATATCGAGGAAGCCCTGCGCCTGCGCGATGACAGCACGATAGCTGCCTAGGCGGCGAGCACCCTCTGGTTGCCCATGCACTCATACCGCCTCCATCATGCCCCGTTCATGAGGTGACCGTGTTTGGCTAATTGAACCGAAACGCAAGTACAACGCGGGCACCACGACCATGTTGAGCACGCTTGATGAGATGAGGCCAAACAGGATGACGATGGCCATGGGTGCCTGAATCTCACTGCCCGGTTGGCCTGCAGCCAATGCCAGCGGTACCAGCGCGAGACCGGCAGCGAGTGCGGTCATCAAGATCGGGATCAACCGTTCCTCGGCGCCGCGTTTCACCGCCTCGTACATATCCTTCACCTCATCGTACTCGACCAGGTGGTGGATATGCGAAATCATCATCACGCCGTTACGGGTGGCGATGCCGAACAGGGTGATGAGGCCGATGATCGAGGCGATGGTGACGATGCCGCCGGCCGCATAGACGCCCACCACGCCGCCGATGATGGCCAGCGGCAGATTGAGCATCACCAGGAAAGCGTCGCGCACCGAGTGAAAGGCGACGAAGAGCAGCAGGAAGATGCCGACGACTACCGCCGATCCGAGCAGCAGCAGAGTGCGCGAAGCCTCCTCGGCGCTTTCGAACTGGCCGCCGAACGCGATGTGATAACCGGTCGGCAGTTTGACTTCCTGCGCCACCTTCGCCCGCATTTCGCTCACTACGCTCTTCAAATCGCGTCCCGCCACGTTGGCCATGACGACGATCTTGCGCTGCACGTTTTCGCGGTTGATGAAGTACGGCCCGCGATCATTCTGGATTTCCGCCAATGCCGACAAAGGCAGGCGGGCGCCGATGGGTGTCGTTATCAGTGTTGAACGAATGGCGTCAAGATTGCCACGTACTGCCGGGTCGTAGCGCACCACCAGGTCGAAGCTGGCCTGCCCCTGCACCACCTTCGATACGGCCAGACCACTGAACGCCGCTTCGATGCTTTCCGACACATCCTTCGCCGACAGGCCGTGCCGCGCCAATGCGTCGCGCCGGTACTTGACGGTCAGGAAGGGAATATCGGTCTGCTGCTCGGGCTGCACATCAACCGCACCCTCGACTTCAGCCATCACGCCCTTGACCTGCCCGGCCAGCTTACGCAATTCCTGCAAATCAGGGCCGAATATCTTGACCGCAATGTTGGCCCGCGTACCCGAGAGCATGTGGTCGATGCGGTGCGAAATCGGCTGCCCGACCACAACCTGCACGCCGGGCAAAAGTGCAAAATCGGCGCGCAACGCGGCCAGGAAATCTGACTTGCTGCGCTTGCCCATCTTCAGGCTGACCTCGATCTCCGATTGATGCACATCGAGCGCGTGCGGGTCGAGCGGCGAACGTCCGGTACGGCGTGCCGTGGCGACAACTTCCGGATGGGCGAGCAGGACTTCCTCGACCAGTTGTCCGAGCTTGGCCGATTCCTCCAGCGCGGTGCCGGGAATGGTTTCCGCGCCGACCGTCAGCGTACCTTCGTTGAAGTCGGGCAGGAAGGCTTGCCCGGCAACGCCCAAGCCGAACAGCGCGGCCAGCAGCAGGCCGCCGCTGACGATGGATATGGCTTGCCAGCGCCGCAAAGTGGCATCAAGCACGCGTCCATAAGCGCTGCGCAAGCGTTGCACGAAACGTGGTTCCTGTTCGTGCTGTACGACCTTCGTACTGGTCAGAAACATCGAGGCAAGCACCGGCGTCACAGTGATCGACACCAGCAGCGAAGCGAACAGCGAAATCACATAGGCCAACCCGAGCGGCACCATCAGCCGCCCCTCGACACCCGACAGGAAGAACAGCGGCACGAAGACCAGCATGATGATCAGCGTCGCGAAAACAATCGACCCCTGAATTTCCCTGGTAGCCACGAACACGACGTGCATTCCCGATTCGCGCTGGCGTTCCGGCTTGGCCTGGTTTTCGCGCAAGCGGCGGACAATATTCTCGACAACAATAATGGCATCGTCCACCAGCGCGCCGAGGGCGATGGCGATGCCGCCCAGCGTCATGGTGTTGATCGTCGCGCCGAGCACCTTCATCGACAGGATCGCCGCCACCAGCGAGAGCGGCAGCGCAACCAGCGTGATCGCCGTCGAGCGCACCGAGAACAGGAAGGCAAACACGATGGCGACCACCAGAATGGCGCCGTCGCGCAGCGCTTCCATCAGGTTGGCGATGGAAACCTCGATGAAATCGGCCTGGCGGAACAAACGGTTCTCGATCTTCATGCCTTCCGGCAGCGACTTCTGGATGTCGGCGATGGCGGCATCGAGCACCCGCGTCAGTTCGAGCGTGTTGGCGCCCGGCTGTCGCTGGATGCCGAGCACGACCGCAGGCTTGCCGTTGGTCGAACCGATGCCGCGCTTGATTGCGGCGCCGAGCGCCACGTCGGCAATGTGGCTGATGAGCACCGGTTGCCCATTCTTCATCGCCACCACCGCCCCGGCGATGTCCTCCACTGTCCGCACACGGCCAATACCCTGGATCAAGTATTCCTGCCCGGCCTCGGCGTAGAAACCGGCGGCAGCGTTGCTGTTCGAGCCTTCGACGGCTTTCACCACTTCGGCGATGGTCAGCCCGTAGGCGGCCAGGCGTTCGGGCTTCAGCGTCACCTGGAACTGCTGGAGATCACCGCCGATGGGCAGCACTTCGGCGACGCCGGGAATCGCCAGCAGGCGTTTCCTGAGCACGTAGTCGGCAGTGTTCTTGAGCGCCACCGTCGAATGCTGGCCCGCTTTTTCGGATGTAAGCGCGATAAACATGATCTCGCCCATCACCGATGCCGCCGGCGCCATGACCGGCGCTTCGACGCCTGATGGCAAAGATGCCTTCGCCAGTTGCAGCTTCTCGGCGACAACCTGCCGCGCCAGATAGGCGTCGGTGCCCCAGGCGAATTCGACCGTAATCACCGATAAGCCGATCTTGGTCGAAGAACGCACCCGGCGCACCCCCGGTGCGCCATTGAGCGCGGTTTCAATCGGGAAGGTGACCAGCGCCTCCATGTCGGTCGGCGCCATGCCCTGCGCTTCGGTGACGACCGTCACGGTCGGCGCGGTCAGGTCGGGGAAAACATCGACCGGCGTGCGGGTGGTTTCGTAGCTGCCCCAGACGAGCAGCATGAGCGCGCCGAGCACCACGAACAGGCGGTTGCGCAGCGACCATTGAATGATGTGTCCGATCATGATCGTCCGCCTCAGTGGGCGTGGCCGGATGGGCCGGCCTTCGATGTTGACAGGCGGATCAGGTAGGCGCCCTCGCTGACCACACGCTGGCCCGGCTCCAGTCCGGAGACGATGGCGACCTTATCGCCATCGCGCGCACCGCTCTGCACGAGGCGGCGCTCGAAGGATTCGCCGCCGGTCTGCACGTAGACGACCTGGGCGCCGCTTTCATCCTGCACGGCACTGGCCGGCACCAGCACACCTTCCTGGCCTCTGCCGGTAAAGAGTTGCACCCTGGCCGTCACACCCAGAGGCAAGGCGCGATCCGGGTTGGCAAACTCAAAAATCACCGGCGCCGTGCGCGTCGCCGCATCCACCACGCCGCCGACCGCCACCAGCTTGCCGTTTTTGCCTGGGTCGATGGTGAAGCTCCTGTCAAAACCATCGACCTTGAACCCGGCGCCGGACGGCGTTCCCAGCCGTCCGACCTCGCTTTCCGGCACACGCGCCTCCAGCCAGAGTTTGCCGGTATTGGCAATATGGATCAGCGGCGCGCCTTCGGCCACAAAAGCGCCGGGCGCAACCGGCACAGCGGCGATCACGCCGGCTATGGGCGCACGCAGGGTGATGCCGCCGCTGCCGTCGCCAAGCTGCCCGAGGCGTTGCCGGGCGGCATCATGTTCCGCCGCCGCGATGCCTTCGTTAGCACGAGACTCAAGCAAGCGTTTTTCGGCAATAGCTTCGTCCTTGAACAGGCTTTCCATCCGTTCACGTTCGCGCCTGGCCTGCTCCAGAGCAATGCGCGCCCTGGCGGCGGCAGCCTCCAACGTCGCGTGATCGGTCTCACCGCCCAGACGAGGCACAAGATGCGCCAGCACCTGACCCTTCTTCACCGCCTTCCCGACGCGCGGGAAGCTGCCTGCCGTCCGCACCAATCCGGCCATTGGTGCGGCAAGCAACGCCTCGCCATCCGGCTGTGCTTTGATCGTGCCGGTGACAGCGATGGATTCGCGCGCGATGCCTTTGGCGGCCTCGACGGTGGCGAAGTCGATCTTCCATTGCTGTTCTTTGGTGAAGCTGATGCCCGCGTCTTCATGCTCATGGTCGTCATGCCCTGCCAGCGCAGCCTTGGCATCGACAAAAACATCTACCGTGCCGAGCTCGTGCCTCAACGTGCCTTGCTCGGATTCGACAATCAGCGTCAGCTCGCGCTGACCGGCGGTTTTCGGTGTCACCACCGGTTTGAAAATGCCCGGCACGCCCGGCGCGTCAATGACAAAACGCTCCTCCGGCGCAGCACCGCCAGCCAGCACCACGGTCAATCGGCCTTTGGTGACGGGCTTGAAGTTGGCGAGCCAGGTGAAGTGCGCAACGAAAGTCGCCGGCTGGCCGACGACCAGGGTCGGAAACTCGACGAACAACTCGCTTTTGTCGCTGAAATGGGTGCGTTTTTCGCCGCCCCCGGCGTGGCCGTCGGCGGTCTTTTCGGTCGGCGCTTTGGTGCCGTGATCGTCCTTTGCAGCATGCTTCTCGCCGCAGGCGGAAAGCAGGAAAACCGTCAGTGCAGCGGCGCTCAAAGTTGAAATTTTCAGCTGTTTCATTCAGGGTCACTCCCAGTCAATTGGTCAAGTTCGATGCGAGCCTCGCGCGCTTTCCATTCGAGGTCGAGGGCGGTGATTTCCGTTTCAAGCGCACCCTTGTAAGCATCGAGCAGTTCGAGAACAGTGGATTCGCCGGCCCGGTAGGCGGCCTCGGCAATGCGGACAAGATCGTCTGACGGCGCAACCGCCTCGCGGCGATAAGTTTCGGCTGCGGCGAGCAGTTGTGTGACCTGCCGATGCAAGCCGCGCAACTGTCCTTCTGCGCGGCTGCGGGCCAGGCGATATTCGGCACGCACAGCCATGGCCTGCGCGGCAGCACGACGTTCACCGGATTGTTGCCGGTCGAAAACAGGCAAAGGAATTGCCGCAGAGAACGAGGCCAGCGTTTCGTGGCCAAAGCCGTAGTCGCCGCGCTTCGTGCCAATGCCCAGCGTGACCTCAGGCATCCAGCCCCGAGCAGCGGCACGACCGTCGAGGTCGGCCGCCGTCGCACGCGCACCGAGCGCCGCCAGATCAGAGCGGGTGTCGAGCTTGCCGAGCAAAGTCTCCAAGCCCGCCGGCGCGTCTGGTTGTAGATGCCCGGAGGTGCCTGCATAAGCAGCGAGATCAGCTCCCAGCAGGGCGGCGAACTGCTCACGAATGCGTGCCAGTTCGGCACGTGTTTCCGCGTGCCGTGCATTGACGGCCTGCCGTTCGCGAGCCAGCCGGCGCAGATCGTAACCGGAGACTTCGCCGGCCGCCCGCAACTTGCCGACGAGCCTCTCGATGTCGGCGAAGCGGTTTACCCACCCATCAAGCGCCACCAGTTGCCGCTCACGCAATAGCAACTGAAAAAAACTATGGCGAATTTCGCTGGTCCGTTCGGCTCGGTACAGGCGGGCATTGGCTTCGGCAGCGGCAACACGTTGCTCGCCAGCCTCGCGCTTCAGGCCGCGACGGCCGGAGAAATCAAAGGGCTGTGACAACTGCCAGGTTTTTTCCTGAACGCCCGTGCCATTGCGCGACTGGTCACGGGAATATTCTAGCGTCGGATTGGCCCAAAGGCCTGCTTCCAGCGCATCGGCTTTTGCTTCTCCGATGTGTCCGCGTGCGAGCTCGTCCACTTCCGTCCGTGCAAGGCCAATATGCAGACTCTCGCCCTCGGTCAGGGGTTGTCCCGCCTGTACTGGATGACTCAATGCGCTTAATGCAGCAGCGAAGACAGCTGCGAACGAAATTTTTTGCAGATGTAATTTCATCGAAATCCTCAACGAAGAAGTTGGATTTCGACGGGACGTGGCCGGACCCTTTTGTAGGGGCAAGCGCAGGTGCTACAGGAAAATAGGGGCGTCCCGCCGGCTCAGGCGAGAGTTGCTCTGGGCGGGCGTGCGGGGAGAGCTTGCAGTGCCGAGACGAAGGCACCGGGCGGGGCTGCAACCATCGGGCTGCGGCCAGTCAGCGGCGTTACGCCAATGATGCCCGGCAGGATGGAGGAGAAGCTGGGATGCACATGATCATGGCGGTGATCGCTGACCGAAGTCACCTTGCCCGTCTCATCCGCGCCAACTTGCGGGTCATCGTGGGGATGGTCGTCACTGTGCTCGTGGCTGTGATGCCCGAGATGTGCAGCTTGGCTCGACGTGTGTTCCAAGGCATCGCAGACATCCACCGATGCCGCATAGGCGGTGTTCAGCGAGAACATGATGGCAAGGAGAAAAACGAGGCAAGTGCGCATGGTGGCGGAGTATAAGAGCAATAGGGATGGAAAAGCAATTCACCTTCACCTTCACTTTCACCTTAATTTTAGTGGCAGTGAAAATGTTATAATGGCTTTTTAATTTTGAGTCGCACGCCTGACGGCGATGGGCGGCTTCACAATGGACATAGTATTACTCCTGTTTCTCATTCTTCTTAACGGCGTTTTCGCGATGTCGGAAATCGCCGTAGTCTCCTC
>CAJPFL010000198.1 GCA_905339315.1 Rhodocyclaceae bacterium | reverse complement strand
GAAATCCATTCCGCCAGGTGTGCCGACAGCCCCTCGACGATGGCCAGCCGCGCTTTCGGCAGCGTCCGGCGAAAGCTCTCCACCAGCGGCAGGGTGAGCAGCCGGCCCATGCTCGGCGGCAGGCCGACGACGATGCGCCCGGACGGCTCGTCGCGGCTGGCCTCGATGTCCTCGCGCACACGCGACACCAGCTGCAGGATGCCGACGCTGTGGTCGAACAGGCGCTTGCCGGCCTCGGTCAGCACCACGCCGCGGCCGTTGCGCATCAGCAGCGTGACGTGCAGGTCGGTCTCCAGCAGCCGCACCTGCCGCGACAAGGCCGGCTGGGCGATGTTGAGGATCACCGCCGCCTTGCTGAAACTGCCCAGCTCGGCGACGGCGATGAAGTATTCGAGTTGCTTGAGGTTCACCGGCAGCGGCCCGGACGGGCCTCCCATAACAATTCGCGATAACTTATGGTACCAGCACCCCGCCCGGCCGGCACGGGAGGCCTGTCAGAAAAGGCCGGCCACCATCGGACAGGCCGTGGCGACAAGGATTGCTGCGATTGCCACGTATATCAGGTGATACAGCTCGAAGCGGTAGCCCGGCGCGGACACTTCGGCCCAGTGTCTTTCACAGAGGCAGACGCTGGTGGGCTGCCGCGGATGTGCGCCGACATGTCCGGGTGCCCGACAAACATCGCACGGGCCGCAGGAGGCACGGGGCGATGCCAGCGGGTGTTCCCGGTTCCACTGCCTGCAGTATTCGCATTCGGTCTGCATCCGGAGACCCCTCGTTCCACGCCATTCGAAACCATTCGACTCCGGGATTTCCGGCTTCCCGCTGGTGACGGACCCGGGTCTTCCAGCAGCCCGCCACGCTGAATCGCCGTCTCCCGGGGACTGACTTTCAGCCCAAAAGCCGTGGATTCATCTGCCAAATCGAATAACTGAGGGCGCAAGCAAAGCTGACCCACGCCAGGTAAGGCAGCAGCAGCGCGCCTGCCAGCGGGCGCACGCGCCAGAAGGCGATCACGGTGGCCAGGATCAGCGCCCAGAGGACGAGGATCTCGCCGAAGGCCAGCGCGCCCTTCTGCCAGGCAAAGAACAGCCAGGTCCATAGTGCGTTGGCGGCCAACTGGACGAGGAACAGCGCCAGGGCGATGCGCGCACCGCGAAAACCGGGCCCCCGCCAGACGAGCCAGGCGGCAAGGCCCATGAGGAGGTAGAGAATGCTCCACACCGGCGCGAAGAGCCAGCCGGGCGGCGCCCAATCGGGCCGGACAAGTTGCTGGTAGAAGGGACCGGCGCTGGACGACGCCAGGCCGCCGATTGCGGCCGCCGCAAACACCAGCAGGAGCCACCCCAGCAGTCCGGGCAATTGCCGTTTCATCGCGCTTTGGCCCCGGTCATGCCTAGGCTTCCCGCCTCAGCCACGACTGCACCGAGGGCCGCGCCCATTGCGCCTGCACGTAGCGCCGGAGGTTCTCCGGCACGGGGTCGCCGTTGGCGACGAGGCGGTTGAGCGTGAGGGCGAGCTCGGTGTCGGCGATGCACCAGTCGTCGAACAGGTTCCCGGCGCCCTCCGCGATCAGGCTGGCGGCGACGCGCGCCAGCTTGTCGGCGGCAGCACGGCCGGCCTCGGAAAGCGGCTTCGGCGAGGGTTCGCGGAAGATCACGGTGGTCGGCCGTTCTTCACGCAGGGCCATCAGGTCGCTGCGAAGCCAGGCCTGGATCTGGCGGGCGCGGGCGCGCTGCTGCGCGTCGGCCGGGTACAGCGGCGGGTGCGCCGGGGCGGGGAAGACGTCCTCCAGGTATTCGATGATCGCCGACGATTCGGCCAGGGCGAATTCGCCATGCACCAGCGCCGGCACCTTGCCGGTGAGGAAGCGGTTCCCGAATGCGGCGTCGTGGTGCTGCCTGGCCGCGAGGTCGACGGGCTGCACCGCAAAGGACAGCCGCTTTTCCCTGAGGGCAACGAAGGCCCACATGGCATAGGGGCTGACGTAATTGCTGTCGATGTAGAGGGTAAGGGAGGCATTCATGGAATTTGACGGGGCCATGGCGGGATAGGATACTTGCACTTGCGCCAATGCGGACAAGGTTTCCCGCCTAGCGCCCAGAATACAAGAAAAGCGGCCATTCGCTCAGGCACGTCATGTTTCCCACTTTCGTTTCCGAGGAGCATAGCGATGAGCATCAAGATGGCCACCTGGCTGAACGGCAATGGCGCGCAGCCGGAGCAACACCCCTACGCACAGCGGCGCATGGCCGGCTCCGGCCTGTTCGGCGGTGTCGATCGTAGCAACAACTGGTTTCATTTCCCGATTACCACCCCGGTGATCATCGAAGACAGGCGCCTGAAGCTGACGCGCGTCTTCATCCACTACCGGCTGCGCTACAGCATCCTGCGCGAGGTGCACGTGTACGACGGCCAGTACCGGGTGGCCGATTTCGTGGCTGCGCCCCCGCCGCTGGTCCGCGCCCTGAATGGCAGCCTGCAACCCCCGCCCGAGCACACGGCCAATGAGTTCGTCGAGGGTGTCTCGATGTTCACCTTGAGCAGCCCCCTGGAAATCAGGCAGGGAATCGGCTTGTCGGCGCACGTCCAGTTCGATTCGGAGGTCATCGACGGCTCCGGCATACCCAATCTTCGGCATTTGGGTTCGGTCGAGTTCTATTCCGCCGGCGCGGACTGGGCATAGGGATCAGCGACGCTCGCGCAGCTCGCGCCGCAGCACCTTGCCGACGTTGCTCTTCGGCAGCTCGTCGAGGAACTCGACGAAGCGCGGCACCTTGTAGGCGGTGAGCGACTCGCGGCAGTGGGCGATCAGCGCCTCGGCGGTCAGGGCGGGATCCTTCTTCACCACGTACAGCTTCACCGCCTCGCCGGAAGCGTCGTCGGGGATGCCGACCGCCGCCGCCTCGAGCACCTGCGGGTGCATGGCAACCACCTGCTCGACCTCGTTCGGATAAACGTTGAAGCCGGAGACCAGGATCATGTCCTTCTTGCGGTCGACGATGCGGACGAAGCCGCGCGCATCGATGGCGGCGACGTCGCCGGTGCGCAGGTACCCGTCCGGCGTCATGACGCGGGCGGTTTCATCGGGGCGGTTCCAGTAACCCTGCATCACCTGCGGCCCGCGCACGCACAGCTCGCCGGGCGCGTCGAGCGGCACTTCGCGGCCGTCCTCGTCGCGGATCGAAATCTCGGTCGACGGCACCGGCAGGCCGATCGAGCCGTTGTAGCCCTGGATGTCGAGGGGGTTGCAGGTGACGGTGGGCGAGCATTCGGTCAGGCCGTAGCCCTCGCACAGCGGCACGCCGGTGATCGCCTGCCAGCGCTCGGCGACGGCCCGCTGCACGGCCGCGCCGCCGCCGATGGCGAAGCGCAGCCTGCTGAAATCCACCTTCGGGAAATCCGGATGGTGCACCAGGCTGTTGAACAGGGTGTTCACCGCCGGCAGCGCGACGAAGCGGTACTTCGCCAGCACCTTGACGAACGCATCGGTGTTGCGCGGATCGGACACCAGGACATTCACGCCGCCCCGCACGATGTTGCTGACGGCCGAGCCGAGCGCGAAGATGTGATACAGCGGAATGGCGGTGACAAGGACGAATTCGTCCTCCGGGTCGAGGAAGGGGTCGCTCCAGACCTCGCCCTGGCGGGCGTTGGCGAGCAGGTTGCGATGGGTGAGCATGGCGCCCTTGGAGACGCCGGTGGTGCCGCCGGTGTACTGCAGGAAGGCAAGGTCGTCGGAGGCCACGCGCACCGGCTCGAAGCCCGCGGCCGCGCCCTGCGCCAGCATCGCATCGAATGTCACGGCGCCGTGCAGGGAGAACCGCGGCACCATCTTCCTCACCCGCCGCACGACGAAATGCGCGAGGTGCCGCTTCGGGAAGCCGAGCAGGTCGCCGACGCCGGTGACGACGACGTGGCGGACCGGCGTGCAGGCAACCACCTTCTCCAGCACGTGCGCCATGTTCTCGAGGATGAAGATGGCTTCGGCGCCCGAGTCGGCGAGCTGGTGCTCCAGCTCGCGGGCGGTGTACAGCGGGTTGACGGTGACCACGACATAGCCGGCGCGCAGGGCGCCGAGCAGGCACACCGGGAACTGCAGCAGGTTCGGCAGCATCAGCGCGACGCGGCTGCCCGGCGGCAGCTTCAGCACGGATTGCAGGTAGGCGGCGACATTGCGCGAAAGGACGTCCAGCTGGCGATAAGTGATGCCCACGCCGGCCGCGCCGCTGACGAAGGCGACGCGGTCGGCATGATCGCGCACGCTGGCCTCGAACTGCTCGCCGATGGCGTGCAGGTCGTCGACCCCGATCTCGTGCGGCACGCCGGGCGTGTAGCTTTTCAGCCAGATCTTTTCCATCGCTGCGCTCCCGCCTCAGCGCCGCTCGCGCACCACGAAGGGCTCGATCAGCGCTTCCTGCACCGAGGGCGGCCGGTTGCGCGCCTGCGAGAAGTTGGCGTTCCAGACATCGGCGTTGGCGAGGTCGGCGCCGGCCATGTCGGCATCCTTGAATACGGCGAAGCGCAGCGTCGCCCCGGGCAGCTTCGTGCCGACCAGTCTGGCGCCGGAAAAATCGGCATTCTCGGCGGCGGCGCCGGTAAGGTCGGCGCCGGAGAGGTCGGTGCCGACCAGCCTGGCGCCGGAGAGCACGCCGCGGAAGGCGTAACAGCCGCGCATCGAGCCGCCGGAGAGGTCGATGCCCTCCATCAGGATGTCCTTGAGCTGGGCGCCGGCAAAGTCAGCCCGCACGGCACGGGTGTTGATGAGGTTGGCGCCAAATAGATTGGCGCCGCCGAAGCGTCCGTCGGAAACATCGGCATCGTCGAAGATGGCGTGGAACAGGTCGGCATTGCGGAAATCCGCAGCTTTCAGATTCGCCTTGCTGAAATTGCTCCACTTGAGGTTGCTGCCGCGGAAATCCGCCTCGTCGAGGCGCGCCTTGCGGAAATCGGCGTTTTCCATCCTGGCGCCGGCGAAGCGGGCGCCGCGCAGGTCCTTGCCGGCCAGCTTGGCGCGCGACCAGTCGCAGGCCGACAGGTCGGTGCGCGCTGCCGGGCGCTTGCAATCGCCGGCAGGCAGGTCGGCGGCCAGTGCGACCGGCGGAACGGCGCCCAGCACTGCAATCAGACAGGCGGTCTTCATCGCCCTCTCCCCCTTGTCCATACGGCTTTCCTGTTTCCGACATCATAAACACTTTGCCGGACATTTCCATTAGGATGGCTGCCGCCCATAACCACGATAGCCTCCGCCAGATGCCGCTGTTTGCCGTCACCGTCTTCCTCTCGGCCTTCCTGCTGTTCCAGATCCAGCCGATGGTGGCGAAGATGATCCTGCCCTGGTTCGGCGGCTCGTCGTCGGTGTGGAGCACCTGCATGGTGTTCTTCCAGGCCGAGCTGCTGCTGGGCTACCTGTACGTGCATTGGCTGCACGAAACGCTGGCGCCGCGGCGGCAGACGCTGGTGCACATCGCGCTGCTGCTGCTGAGCCTGGCCACCCTGCCGGTGGCGGCCGATCCCTCGTGGAAGGAGACGGCGCAGGCGCACCCCACCCTGAACGTGCTCGGCGTCCTCGCCACGGCGGTCGGCCTGCCCTATCTACTGCTGTCGACCACCGGCCCGCTGATGCAGGCCTGGTACGCGCGCGCCTTCGCCGGCGTCATGCCCTACCGGCTCTACGCCCTCTCGAACCTGGCCTCGATGCTGGCGCTGCTCAGCTACCCGGTGCTGGTGGAGCCCTTCCTGGCGGTGCAGGGGCAAGCGTGGATGTGGTCGGCGGGCTATGCGCTGTTCGTCATCGCCGGCGGCGCGACGGCATGGCGCACATGGCGGCTGGTGTCGCCCGAGCGCGAGAAAACCGTTGCGGCGGCGCCGGCCGATGTGCCGCGCCCGACCTGGCGCGACTGCCTGCTGTGGGCCGGCCTGGCGATGACCGCCTCGACGCTGCTGCTGGCGATGACGCGCCACCTGACGCAGGACGTCGCCCCGGTGCCCTTCCTCTGGGTGCTGCCGCTCGCCCTCTACCTGTTGAGCTTCATCCTCTGCTTCGATGCACCGCGCTACTACGTGCGCCCGCTGTTCCTGGCCGCCCTGCCCTTCGCCTTCTATGGCCTCGACCGCATCATGGACGAGGGCATGGCGGTGCCGGCGATGATCGCCCTGATCTCGACCTCGCTGTTCGTGTTCTGCATGGTGTGCCACGGCGAGCTGGTGCGGCGCAAGCCGCATCCGCGCCACCTGACGCTGTTCTACCTGATGCTCTCGCTCGGCGGCGCCCTGGGCGGGATGTTCGTCGGCCTGCTGGCGCCGGCAGTTTTCGTCGCCTACTTCGAGCTGCCGATCGGCCTCTTCCTCTGCGCGCTTCTGGTGGTCGTCGTGCTGTGGCAGGAGCTGCGCCCGCTCTGGCGCATCCTGCTGCTGCTGGCGCTGTGCGGCTACGGCTTCCGGCTCGGCGAGGTGTCGAAGGAATTCGTCGATGGCTACCATGTCGTCGTGCGCAACTTCTACAGCCAGTTGCGCGTCTCGGAGAAGAACGGCGACCTCCCTAGCCCGAAGCGCGTGATGGTGCACGGACGCATCAACCACGGCGAGCAATACCTGGCCGAGGAACACCGCCGCACACCGACCACCTACTACTGCCACGAGTCCGGTGTCGGCCGCGCCCTCTTCGCCCTGCCGCAGGATCGGCCGCTGAAGCTCGGCATGGTCGGCCTCGGCGCCGGCACGCTCGCCGCCTACGGCCGCGCCGGCGACGAGCTGCGCATCTACGAGATCAACGACCAGGTGTTCGACCTGGCGCGCAGCCAGTTTTCCTACCTGGCCGACTCGCCGGCGCGCATCGTGCCGGTGCTGGGCGACGGCCGCCTGATGCTGGAGCGCGAGCCGGACCAGGGCTTCGACCTGCTGGCGATGGACGCCTTTTCCGGGGACTCGATCCCGGCGCACCTGCTGACGCTGGAGGCCATGCAGACCTACCTGCGCCACCTCAGGCCGGACGGCATCCTGGCCGTGCACATCACCAACCGCTACCTCGACCTGAAGCCGGTGATGGCTGCCGCCGCAAGTCATTTCGGCAGGACGACGCTGCTCTACGCGCTCGAACCCGACAAGGATGACGACTTCTGCTATTCCACGGACTGGGTGCTGATCATGAGCCCGGAGCGTGCCAGAGCGCTGCCGCTGGTAATGAACGACGGCGAGCCGCTGGAAATGCGGCCGGGCTTCCGGCCTTGGACCGACAGCTTCTCGAACCTGTTCAGCGTCTTGAAATAGCGGGATCACGCCCCGCCGAGCGATTCCTCGATGTGCCGCACCAGTTCGATCAGGCGCGGGCGCGCCTCGTTCATGAGGAACTCAGGCGAAAGGGTGAACGCCGGGCCGCCGCAGTTGATGGACATCGGCGGCATGGCCGATCCGGGCCGGAAGGCGACGGCGATGGCGTTGACGTCCTTCTGCCAGCCGCCGAAGGAGCAGCAGCAGCCCAGTTCCGCGTA
>CAJPFL010000197.1 GCA_905339315.1 Rhodocyclaceae bacterium | reverse complement strand
GCCGACGATCATGCTGCTCGACGAGCCGAGCCTGGGCCTGTCGCCGAAGCTGACGAGGGAGATCTTCGAGATCATCGTGCGCATCAACCGCGAGCGCGGCGTCACCCTGCTGGTGGTCGAGCAGAACGCCCGCGTGGCGCTGAAGTACGCCGACTTCGGCTACGTGCTCGAGGTCGGCCGCATCGTCATGGAGGACCCCTGCGCCGTGCTGCGCGAGAAGGAGGACATCAAGGAGTTCTACCTCGGCATCAAGGAAAGCGGCGTGCGCGGCACGCGGCGCTGGAAGAAGAAGAAAACCTGGCGCTAGCCGCGCAACCGGACCCCGGGAAAAAGAATCATGTGGTGGAAAAACAAGGAACAGCTGGACTGGTCGAAGGCGGGCACCGTCATGGCGGGGGACACCCTTCCGCGCATGTTCTGGAATGCCGTCGGCGAGCGCGGCGACCGGGTCATCTTCCGCCAGAAATCCTACGGCCTGTGGCAGACCCTCACCTGGCGCCAGCTGGCGGAGATCGTGCGCGAGACCGGCATGGGCCTGATCGAGCTGGGCTTCGAGCCCGGCGAGACGATTTCGATCCTCGGCAACACCCGCCAGGAGTGGCTGTTCTGCGATCTCGCCGCGCTCTGCGCCGGCGGCGTCAGCTCCGGCATCTATCCGACCGACGCGCCGGCCCAGGTCGAATACCTGACGCAGGACTCGCGCTCGGTCTATCTCTTCGTCGAGGACGAGGAGCAGCTCGACAAGGCGCTGGCGGGCCTCGAGCGCCTGCCGCTGCTGCGCCGCATCGTCGTCTGGGACATGACCGGCCTGCGCGGCCTCGACGACCCCCGCATCATCAGCCTCGAGCGCCTGCGCGAGATCGGCCGCGAGCGCATCGAACGGCTCGGCAGCGCCGCCGCGGAAGCCGAGTGGCTGGCGCGCATCGACAGCCGCAAGCCGCAGGATCTGGCGATCCTCATCTACACCTCCGGCACCACCGGCAGGCCGAAGGGGGCGATGCTCTCGCACCACAATGTTTTGTATTCGGTGCGCGGCTTCAACCTGATCATCGCCCAGGACGAAACCGACGAGCACATGTGCTTCCTGCCACTGTGCCATGTCGCCGAGCGCATGGCCGGCGCCTATTTCTCCCTGTACACCGGCACCGTCCTGAACTTCGTCGAGAACCCCGAGACGATTCCCGAGAACGTCCGCGAGATCCAGCCGACGGTGTTCCTCGCCGTGCCCCGCATCTGGGAGAAGTTCTACTCCGGCGTGATGATCGCCCTGTCCGAGGCGCTGGCGGTGGAGAAGCTCGCCTACCAGTGGGCCATCGGCATCGGCATGAAAATGGTCGCCCGCTACGAGGCGGGCCAGCCGATCGGCGCCGGGCTGCGCGCGCTGCACTGGCTGGGGCGGGTCCTCGCGCTGAATAACGTGCGCCGCATGATCGGCATCCACCGCTGCCGCTTCCTCGTCACCGGCGCGGCACCGATCTCGCCCGACCTGGTGCGCTGGTACCTGGCGCTGGGCGTGCCGATGCTGGAAGTCTGGGGGCAGACCGAATCCGGCGGCGGCGCCACCTGCATGCCGGTCTCGCGCATCAAGCCGGGCCTGATCGGCGTCGCCAACGCCTACTGCGAAGTCAAGCTCTCCGACGAGGGCGAGCTGCTGATCCGCGGCGACAACGTCTTCCTGGGCTATCTCAACCAGCCGGAGAAGACGGCCGAGGCCATCGACGCCGAGGGCTGGCTGCACACCGGCGACGTCGGTACCCGGGACGCCGACGGCTTCTTCAAGATCTCCGACCGCCTCAAGGACATCATCATCACCGCCGGCGGCAAGAACATCACCCCCTCGGAGATCGAGAACCAGCTGAAGTTCTCGCCCTACATCACCGATGCGGTGGTGATCGGCGACAAGCGGCCGTACCTCGTCTGCCTGGTCATGATCGACCACGAGAACGTCGAGAAATTCGCCCAGGACCACGACATCCCCTTCTCCAACTACGCCAGCCTGTGCCGCGCCCCGGAAGTGCAGAAGCTGATCGAGGGGGAGGTGGAGCGGGTCAACAAGCAGTTCGCCCGGGTCGAGCAGGTGAAGAAGTTCCGCCTGATAGAACAGAAACTTGGCGCCGAGGACGAGGAACTCACCCCGACCATGAAGCTGAAGCGAAAATTCGTGAACCAAAAGTATGCAGACCTTATAGAATCGATGTACCGCCCTTAGGCGAATAACAGAGGAGAGGAGACTTGAACATGAAGAAGATCATCAGCAAGGTTGCCATTCTGGCCGCCGCCACCACCCTGGCCTGGTCCGCCCAGGCCCAGCAGATGGGCGTCACCAAGGACCAGGTCGTCCTCGGCTCGATCCAGGACCTGTCCGGCCCGCTGGCCGGCTTCAGCAAGCCGGCCAAGAACGGCATGCAGATGCGGGTCGACGAGATCAACGCCTCCGGCGGCGTGCACGGCCGCAAGATCAAGCTGGTCGTCGAGGACAGCGGCTACGACCCGAAGAAGGGCCTGCTCGCGGCGCAGAAGATGGTGCAGCAGGACAAGATCTTCGCCATGGCCGGCACCATCGGCACGGCGGTCTCCATGGCCACCATGCCGATCCTGTTCGAGAAGAACATTCCGCACGTCTTCCCGCTGACCGGCGCGCGCGAGATGTACGAGCCGCTGCACAAGCTGAAGTTCTCCTTCGCTGCCCCCTACTACGACCAGATCCGCATCGGCGTGAAGTGGATGGCCAAGGAGCGCGGCTCGAAGAAGTTCTGCATCATCTACCAGGACGACGAGTACGGCCTGGAAGTGCTGCGCGGCGCCGAGGACGGCCTCAAGGACATCGGCATGACGCTGGCCGAGAAGACCTCCTTCAAGCGCGTCGCCACCGACTTCTCCGCCCAGGTGGCGAAGATGAAGGGGGCCGGCTGCGACACGGTGGTGATGGGCACCATCATCCGCGAGGCGCTGGGCACCATCGGCACGGCGCGCAAGATGGGCTGGAACCCGCAGTTCATCGGCAGCTCGGCCTCCTACACCGACCTCATCCACAAGCTCGGCGGCAAGGCGGTGGAAGGCTTCTACGCCATGCACCAGGTCTCGGTGCCGTATCCGGACGACGCCTCGAAGAACGTGCGCGACTGGGCGGCGGCCTACAAGGCGCAGTTCAAGGAGGACCCGAGCCTGTTCTCCGCCTACGGCTACGTCATCGCCGACCTGTTCTACCAGACCGCCAAGCGCGCCGGGCCGAACCTGACCACCGACAGCTTCGTCAAGGCGCTGGAGAGCGCGCCCTTCGCGCGCGACATGTTCGGCAGCCCGGAGTACAAGTTCACGGCGACGCAGCATCTGGGCAACCAGAAGTCGCGCGTCAGCCAGATCCAGAACGGCAAGTGGGTGACCATCACCGACTACCTGTCGAACTGAGCTTTCATCACGCACGGCAAGAAGGGGCGCTGCGGCGCCCCTTCTCTTTTCCGGCGCCGACAGCGCCGGATTCAGCCCGCCTTTCGCGGCACCACATGGATGCCGCCGGTGGCCAGGGAAATTTCGCGCAGGAAGCAGAGCAGCCCGGAAATCAGCGCCAGCATCGCCGCGATGAACAGGGCGGCGACGGTGCCGGAGAGGTCCGCGCCGAGGACCGAGCCGGTGAACAGCGTGGCGATGACGATGCAGATGAACAGCGCGCAGACGGTGCACAGGCTGATGGCCCAGTGGATCAGGTGCGCCCGCCGCGACAGGATTGCCATTTCGGCGTCGAGGATGCTCCGCTCGTCGTTGCCGGCCGCGGGCTGCATGCGCTCCAGCACGCGGAAGCGGTCGACGACGCGGGCCAGGCGGTTGATCAGCACGGCCAGGATGGCGCCGACGCCGGTGAGCAGGAACACCGGCGCCACGGCCAGCTGGATGACGTGGGCGACGGTGGTGACGCTGGCGGCCGCTTGCATGCAACTCCCCCTTTGCGTTAGCAGTCCGCATCGTGCGGCGAAGCCGGCGCAAGATCAAGCCTTCGGCAGGCTTGACAAGAAACGAACGATCGTGCTATAAAGCCGCCATGGGAAAAGGTGAGGAAACCCGCCAGGCCATCCTCGACGAGGCGCTGGCGCTGTCCAGCCAGGTCGGCATCAGCGGCCTGAGCATCGGCTCGCTGGCCGACAG
>CAJPFL010000196.1 GCA_905339315.1 Rhodocyclaceae bacterium | reverse complement strand
GCGGGGGTGAGTTCGGCGACACGGCGCATGGCGGCAGGCTCCAGCAGGAAGCGCACCTCGTAGATGTCGTCGACGTCCTCCAGGCTCAGCGAGGGGACGACGAAACTGCGTCCGTCGGAGGCGAGCAGACCCTCGCTGGCGAGCCGCGTCAGCGCCTCGCGCACCGGCGTGCGCGAAACGCCGAGTTTTTCCGCCAGTTGCACTTCCTGCAGCGGCTGGCCGGAAACGATGGTGCCGTCGCGCAGGTGTCCGCGCAGCGTCTGGTAGACCTGGTCGCCGAGGGCGAGGGGCCGTTGGAGGGGTTTGATCGACGTAACCACGGATGGTCCTCCGCTGCGGGGTGGATGGGATGCATCAGCCCTGTACGGTGGATACTGTATACATGCCTTCGGGGCGTGTAAAGGTGAAGCAAAGTGCAGAAGATGGCTCACCCCTGCCGGCCTTGCTAGATGCGGCAGCCGAGCCGGTAGCCTTCGTGGATGGCGGCATCGAGGCCGCGCGCGATCACCGTGTCGCCGGCACCGTGCAGTTCATCCACCATCCACTGGAACTCGTGGAAGAGGTCGTGATTCGGCTTGCGCGGCCCGGAAACGATGACGGTGTCGGCCGGCAGGAAGGTTTCCTCGCCCTTGGCGTTCCTGACGCGGGCGCCGTCCTCGGTCACGGCAATCAGCTGCGACGAGGTGAGGGTGCGGATCTCCAGTTCCTCGATCCAGGCGGTATGGCGCCACTTGAAGGAGGGCATGACGTCGCCGGCGATGCGCTTCTCCTCCTCGACGATGACCACCTCGTGGCCCTGCTTCTTGAGGGATTCGGACAGCGTCAGGCCGATCTTGCCGCCGCCGATCATGACGATGCGGCTGCCAGGCTTGACCTTGCCCTTGGCTACCTCCAGCGCATCGACCAGCCGCTCGTGCCCCTCGATGTGGCGGTAGGCCGCCATGTCGGTGCGGGCGCCGGCGGCGACCAGGCAGACGTCGTACTGGTGCAGCACGCTGCGCATGAACTTGGCGTTGGCCTCGGTGTTGAACTTCACTTCGATGCCGAGCTTGTTCACCATCGTCTCGTAGTAGCGCACCACGCTGAAGAGGTCGTCGGGACGGGCCAGGTCGTTGCCGGCATAGCCGAGCAGGTTGCCGCCGATCCTGTCGCCCTTCTCGTAGATCGTGACGTCGTGGCCGCGCCGCTTCGCCGTGATGGCCGCTTCCAGCCCGGCCGGGCCGGCGCCGATGATCATGATCTTCTTCTTCACCGCCGCCTCGGTGACGGCGTACTCGGGCTCGACCTCGTGGCCGAGCGCCGGGTTCATGGCGCAGGTGTAGGGCAGGTCGCGGAACAGGCGCGACAGGCAGTTCAGGGAGCCGATGCAGCGGCGCACTTCGTCGAGGCGGTCCTCGGCGGCCTTGTGGATCAGTTCCGGGTCGGCCAGCATCGGCCGGCAGACTTCCCAGTAATCGAAGACGCCGTCCTTGATGCACTGGTCGGCCATCACCGGGTCGGGCAGGCGGTTGCCGAAGGTGATCAGGGTGTTGGGAAACAGCTTCTTGGCCTTGGCCGAGAGGTAGTTCCAGTGTCCCGGCGGCACGTCGCGGCCGATGGAGGATTCCGGCGCCTCCTGCCAGCCGACGGTCACCGAGATCATGTCGACGCCGCAGTCGACGGCCTGCTGCATCAGCTCGAAGCAGTCGTCCTCGCTGTTGCCGCCCCAGCGGTCCATCAGCTCGGCGCCGTTGAGGCGGATCACCAGCGGGTGCTCGGGCGTGGCCTGCTTGATGGCGTCGATCAGTTCGCGCATGAAACGGCCGCGGTTGACCAGCGAGCCGCCGTATTCGTCGGTACGCTGGTTGGTGAAGCGGGAGTTGAAATTGGCCAGCAGGTAGCCCATGAAGCTGGTGACCTCGGTGCCGTCGAAGCCGGCGCGGATGGAGCGCTTCGCCGCATCGGCATGCTGCTGCACGACGGCCTTGATCTGCTCCTTGGTGAGTTCACGCGGCGGGCGAAAGTGCGGCAGGGTCTGCGGCACCACCGAGGGCTGGACGCAGTAGCCGAGGTCGATGCCGCCGTAGCGGCCGGCATGGAGGATCTGCTGGATAGCCACGGCGCCGCCGTCGTGGATGTACTGGGCGATGGTCTCGAACTGCGGCAGGAACTTGTCGTCGAATATCGCCACCTGACGGAAGTAGGACTTGCCCTCGCCGAGCGGGTCCGGATAGGCGCCCTGGTTGGTGATGATGCCGCAGCCGGTGGCGGCGATGACGCGCATGCGCGCCAGTTCGCGCGGCGTGATGAAGCCGTCGCGCGTGTTGTAGTTGGAGACGCAGCAGGCGCCGTACTTGACCATGTTCTTGGTCTTGAACTTGCCGAACTGGCCGGGCTGGAAGAGATGCTTGAGCTTGAGTTCGCCGGGGCGGGTCATTGCGGTCCTCCTGTGCTCCGGCCACCTTTTCGAGGTGCCCGGTTTTAATGAATACTGTATACATTGGGCCCGGGCGAGTCAATGCGCGGGCGCAGTTCCCTCTCCCCGAGAGGAGAGGGAACCAGGATGTCAGCCTTTCGGCTTGGCCAGCACCTGCTCGGCGAATTTCTCGTCGAACACCGCACCTTCGGCCACCAACTGGCGGTACTTGATGAAGTCGATGACGTCCTTGCCGGTGACCTTCTTGGCGTCGAAGGCGTTGAAGCCGAGCCAGGCCTCGTGGTTCATGTTGGCGGCCAGCCAGTGGCGGTTCGGCAGCTTGGCCTGGTCCCAGAAGAATTTCTTCTTGGCGCGGATGCCCTCGATCGACTTGATCAGGCAGTGCGGGAAAAGATTGCTGAATTTCCAGACGATGTCGTTCACCGCCTTGTCCAGCAGTTCGAAATCGGTGGTGCACTGGGCCATTAGTTCCTTCGCCTTGGCGGCCTGCTCCTTCGACACCGGTTCGCCGTAGACGATCTCGCCGTCGTCGACGTAGGTGTCGGTGCGGACCAGCGGGTTGCGCACCCACTGGCCGTCCTTCTTCAGCACCGGCACGACCTTGGTGAGGAGGTTCTTGGCCTTCATCTTGTAGGCGCTCCAGGTCTCGCAGGAGACGCAGTTGTACATGGCGTCCTCCATGTTGAGGAACCAGGGCAGGAAGTCGGTCGAGCCGCCGTCCGGCGCCGAGCCGTGCTTCGGGCCGGCCTGGCCGTAGATGGCGAGGTCGGAGGAGATGGTCAGGTCGGTGGCCATGCCGATCTCCTGGCCGCCGGCGACGCGCATGCCGTTGACGCGGCAGATGACCGGCTTCTTGCAGTTGAGGATGCCATCGACCATGGCGTTGAAGAGGTCCATGTATTCGCCGTACTCGTTCGGCCGCTTCGAGTAGTAGGCGGAGTATTCGGCGGTGTTGCCGCCGGTGCAGAAGGCCTTGTCGCCGACGGCGGTGAACACCACGGCGACGATGCGGCGGTCGCTCGAGGCCTTCTGGAAGCCGGCGATGACGCCCTTCACCATCTCGGTGGTATAGGAGTTGTATTGCGACGGATTGTTGAGCCAGATCCAGGTGGAGAAGAGGCCGTCGACCTTGGCGCCCTTGTCGTCGATCACCGGCCGCTCTTCATAGACGACCGTCGGCGCGTCCTTGCCGAAGTGGCTGTTGTCGAAAAGTTGGTGGTCCTTGAGTTCGTTGTCCCTGCGCAGCCATTCCAATGCCATGTTGTTCTCCTGAGGTGGGTTCGGGTTCGTTCAGAAATCGGGGGTGAGGATGACGCGTTTCTTCAGCTTGCCATGATGCGCCTCGTCGAAGACCTGCGCGATCTGGCTCATCGGCCGCGTTTCGACGAAGGGCCCGAGGGCGATGCGGCCGTCGACGCACATGTCGAGCACCAGCGGGTAGTAGGCGGGCAGGCAGCCCCAGGTGCCGATCAGTTCGGCGTCGAAGGCCATCAGCTTCGACAGCATGTAGGAGGTCTCGTCCGTGCCGTAGCCGACGACGACCAGCATGCCGACGAAGGAGAGCAGGGACAGCGCCAGTTCCTGGCCGGGCCTGGTGCCGGTGACTTCGAAGATCTTCCAGCCGTAGTTGGAGGGCACGCCCTTTTCCTTGCAGATGGCCTTGAAGAGTTCCTTCACTTCCTTGGCGCTCTTGCCCTTCGGATTGATCGTCGCATCGGCGCCGTAGCCCTTCATGAACTCGAGCTTCTCGTCGTTGATGTCGATGCCGATCACCACCCTGGCGCCGAAGCCCTTGGCGGTCTGCGTCATGAAGCTGCCGACGCCGCCGGCCGCGCCGATGACGATGACCAGGTCGCCGGACTGGAGCTTGGCCCGCTTCGCCGCCTGGTAGGGCGTGGTGACGGCATCGGCCACGACGGAGAGGTGCTCCAGGGGAATGTCCTTGCGGCCATGCACCACGCACAAGTCCTTCGCCGGCACCGGGATATGGCTGGAATAGCCGCCGTAAATGCCCATCGAGTTGCCCGGCATCTTTTGATTGAGGCAGCGGTTGCCGCGGCCGGACTTGCAGATCTCGCAGGTGTTGCAGGGGAGCACGGCCGGGATGATGACCTCCTGGCCGATCAGACGCGGGTCGTCACCGGCGACGACCACGCCGGAAATCTCGTGCCCAAGGGAGAGCGGCGGCTTCTGCACCGTCGGCACGCCCATGTAGAAATAGGACAGGTCGGTATGGCAGACGCCGCAGCCGCGGATCTCCACCAGTGCCTCGCCGGGGCCCAGCGCCGGCACCGGAATCTCCGTGCGGGCGAGCTTGCCCGGCTCGGTCATCTGCCAGGTCTGGATGGTCTTCGGAATCATTATTTCTCCATTACAGGTTACTTGTTCTGCCACACCGGTTTGCGCTTCTCCATGAAGGAGTTCAGTCCTTCGACGGCATCGGCGGTGGCCATCAGGTCCTTCAGGTAGATCTGCTCGACGGTGAACAGCGCCTCGAAGAAGGGCTTGCCGGCGGCCTCGCGCACCGCCTTCTTGGTGTACATCAGCGCCACGCGAGAGAGGCCGAGGAACTGGGCGAGGAAGGCCTGCGTGTCCTGTGCGAAACTGGCGCGCGGGAAGACGCGGTTGAGCAGGCCGAGGGCGAGCGCTTCGTTGGCGCTGATCAGGCCGCCGCCGAGCAGCAGTTCCATCACCTTCGGCAGCGGCATGATGCGCGGCATCAGGATGGCGGCGATGGGCGGGAAGACGCCGAGCTTGATTTCCGGCTGGCCAATTTTGGTGTCCTCGGTGGCCACCGCCATGTCGCAGGCCAGCGCCAGTTCGCAGCCGCCGCCCATAGCCGAGCCGTTCAGCGCCGCCACCGTCGGCAGCGGGAACACCATCAGCCGCTTGAGGATGCCGTGGAAGACGTCGATCATCTGCACCACCTTGTCCGGCGTGTGGTCCATGACGTCGACGCCGGCGGAAAACACCTTATCGCCGGCGGCGGTGATCATCAGCAGCTTGGCCGACTCCTCGCGCGCGGCGATGTCCAGCGCGCGGTTCAGTTCCTCCATCAGGGCGATGTCGAGGACGTTGTGCGGCGGCCGGTTGATGGTGATGGTTGCCAGCGCGTCGGCGACCGTGTAATTCAGGAACTTGAATGATTCCATTTTCTCCCCTTTATCCTGTCGGTCAGAACAGGTCGTCCATCTCGTCGGCGCCGACGCCCTTCGGCATCGCGCCGTACTGTTCCATGTAGGCCTGCACCAGCTGGTTCTCGCGCTGGCTGAAGAAGGGCGCGATCTCGACGACGAAATACTTCGCCTCGTCGGACTTGCCGACCATGCCCTGCAGTCCTTCGCGCAGGTTTTCCACGCCCTTGATGGCGAGGATCTTCTTGTCGTCGTCGAGCAGCTGGTAGACGCCGGACTCCTCCGTCACGCCGGCGACATTGGCCTCGTTAAGTTCGAGCCAGGACTCCGGCGGCAGCACCATGTCCTCGATCTTCGCCGCCAGGTTGCACTTCAGGCAGCGCAGCGCCTCGGCCTGGGCGGTCTGCGCATCGAAGCCGAGCTCGACCTCGTTCCAGTTGTTGCGCTGGGCCGGATCGATGAAGATCGGGTGGAAGCGCCTGACCTGGTTGAAGCCCTCGTCGCGGCCGATGTGCGGATCGGTGTCCCAGTCTGGCAGCAGCGTTTCCTCGATGTCGCCGTCCCCCCCGAGCTGACTATCGATGGCGGCGGCGGCGATGCGGCCCTGGGCGACGGATTCGATCAGGGTCGACGGGCCGAGCACGCAGTCGCCGCCGGCATAGACCTTCGGCTTCGAGGTCAGCATCGAATCGGCGCGCACGATGATGCGGCCCTTGTCATTCGTCTGC
>CAJPFL010000195.1 GCA_905339315.1 Rhodocyclaceae bacterium | reverse complement strand
GGCAAGGTCGGCCTGGAAGTGCTCAACCGCGGGCAGGCCTGAGCAGTCACGCGGGAGAGGATGGTGAGCCATGCATGCCGCCGCATCCCCTCCCGGCCCGCAAACCCCGCAAGCCTACGACACTGAATTCACCCTTCAGCTGGAAAAGCTGAGGGAGCTGCTCGGCACCTACCTCAAGGCCGAGGACATCGAGCGCGTCGCAGCGGCCTTCCTGTTCTCGGCGGAGGCGCACAAGGGCCAGTTCCGCATCAGCGGCGACCCCTATTTCTCGCATCCGCTCGCCGTCACCGGCATCCTCACCGGCTGGCACCTCGACGCCCAGGCGCTGATGGCGGCGCTGCTGCACGATGTCGCCGAGGACACCGAGATCACGCTGGCCGAGATCGGCGAGAAGTTCGGCAAGGTGACGGCCGAGCTGGTCGACGGCGTCTCCAAGCTGGACAAGATCGAGTTCCAGTCGATCGAGGACGCCCAGGCCGAGAACTTCCGCAAGATGCTGCTGGCGATGGCGCGCGACGTGCGCGTCATCCTCATCAAGCTGGCCGACCGGCTGCACAACATGCGCACGCTGGACACGCTGCGGCCCGACAAGCGCCGCCGCATCGCGCGCGAGACGCTGGAGATCTACGCGCCGATCGCCAACCGGCTGGGCCTGAACAACCTCTACCGCGAGCTGCAGGAGCTGGCCTTCCGCCACGTCTACCCGATGCGTTACCGCGTGCTGGCGAAGGCCATCAAGGCGGCGCGCGGCAACCGGCGCGAGGTGGTGGGCAAGATCCTGCAGGCCATCAAGGCGCGCATGGACGAGTCGGCGATCGAGGCCGAGGTCATGGGCCGCGAGAAGCATCTGTTCGGCATCTACCGCAAGATGCGCGGCAAGTCGCTGTCCTTCTCGCAGGTGCTCGACATCTACGGCTTCCGCGTCATCGTCAAGGACGTGCCGACCTGCTATCTCGCCCTCGGCGCATTGCACAGCCTGTACAAGCCGGTGCCGGGCAAGTTCAAGGACTACATCGCCATCCCCAAGGGCAACGGCTACCAGTCGCTGCACACCACCCTGATCGGCCCCTACGGCACGCCGGTCGAGGTGCAGATCCGCACCACCGAGATGCACCACGTCGCCGAGGCGGGGGTCGCCTCGCACTGGCTCTACAAGGACGACAAGAGCCTCTCCGAGCTGCAGCAGCGCACGCACAAGTGGCTGCAGTCGCTGCTCGAGCTGCAGTCGGCTTCCGGCGATTCGGCCGAGTTCCTCGAGCACCTGAAGATCGACCTGTTCCCGGGCGAGGTCTACGTGTTCACGCCGAAGGGCAAGATCCTGCCGCTGCCGCGCGGTTCGACGGCCGTCGATTTCGCCTATGCCGTGCACACCGACATCGGCAACCGCTGCGTCGCCTGCCGCATCAACCACGAGCTGATGCCGCTGCGCACCGAGCTCAGGAACGGCGACCAGGTCGAGATCATCAGCGCGGCGCACGCCAATCCCAACCCGGCCTGGCTGTCCTACGTCAAGACCGGCAAGGCGCGCTCGCAGATTCGCCATTTCCTCAAGACCATGCAGTACGAGGAGTCGGCCGCGCTGGGCGAGCGCCTGCTGGCGCAGGCCCTGCGTCCCTTCGAGTTCACCGAAGGCATCGCCGATGCGGTGTGGGAGAAGTTCGTGCTGGAGTGCGGCGCCAAGTCGAAGAAGGAGGTGCTCACCGACATCGGCCTGGGCAAGCGCCTGCCGGCCATCGTCGCGCGCCGCCTGGCCGCCGGCATCGAGACGGGCGAGTCGGCGGGCGAGCCGAAGCCGCAGGGGCCGATCCTGATCCGCGGCACCGAGGGCATGGCGGTGCAGCTGGCGCATTGCTGCCGGCCGATTCCCGGCGATCCCATCGTCGGCATCATCAAGAAGGGCCAGGGCTTGGTGGTGCACCTGGCCGACTGCCCGAGCATC
>CAJPFL010000194.1 GCA_905339315.1 Rhodocyclaceae bacterium | reverse complement strand
CGGCCGGCTGGTGCGTGAATTCGGACTGAATCCCCTGCTCGGCGTGCTGCTCGACTTCCTCAATCGCAAATCCCTGCGCCTGGCGAAGCAACACGGCGTGCGCTACGAGTATCTCTTCATGCACCCGAGCGGCGAGCAGCTCGCGCAGCTCGGCCGCCTGCTCGAAGAGGGCAGCGTCAGGACGATCATCGACAAGGTGTTCCCGCTCGAACAGGTGCGCGAGGCCCTGGCCTATAGCGAGGCCGGCCACGCCACCGGCAAGGTGGTGGTCGAGGTGAAGGCCGCGTGGTGATCCTGTCCCTGAGGGGAAGGTCGCCGTATCGCAGGGACTGACTTTTCTGTAGGAGAGGTTCTGTGGGAGCGGCCTATGGCCGCGATGATCGGGGCCATAGGCCCCTCCCACAGCAACCAATGCAGCCGGCTCAGTACGTCTCGATGTGATACCGGCTCTTTTCCCTTAGCTGCGGCAGCAGCGTGTCCCAGTCGCCGCCGTGCTGGCGGCAGACGTCGCGGAAGGCTTCGTCGACGCCTTTCTCCATGCCTTTCAGGCCGCACAGGTAGATGTAGCAGTTCGCGTCGTTCAACTGGCGCCAGACGGCGTCGTGGCGGGCGCGGATCAGGTCCTGCACGTACTGCTTGGGCTGGCCGGGCACGCGCGAGAAGGCGAAGTTGATGTCGATGAAGTCCTTCGGCAGCTTCATCAGCGGGCCGAAGTAGGGCAGCTCGTCCGGCGCGCGGGCGCCGAAGAACAGCATCAGCCCGCCGCCTTCCTTGAGTTCCATGCGGCGCCGGCGCCGCTCGGTCATGGCGCGCATCGGCGCCGAGCCGGTGCCGGTGCAGATCATCATCAGCGAGCTGCCGGGGTGGTTCGGCATCAGGAAGGTGGCGCCGAAGGGGCCGATCACCTGCACCTTGTCGCCCTTCTTCAGGTCGCACAGGTAGTTCGAGCAGACGCCCTTCGCCGGTTTGCCCTCGTGGTCTTCGGTGACGCGCTTCACAGTGATGGCGCAGTTGTGGTAGCCGGGCCGCTCGCCCTCGCGCGGGCTCGCCACCGAGTAGAGGCGCACGTGGTGCGGCCGGCCGCCGGCGTCGCTGCCGGGCGGCAGGATGCCGATGTTCTGGCCTTCGAGCAGGGGGAAGTGCACGCCGCCGAAGTCGAGCACGATGTGGCGGATGTCGGCGCTGGCGTTGTCGCCCGTCAGGCGGAAGTTGCCGGCCACCGTGGCGGTGATCGGCCCCTTCTCGCTGTAGAGATTCACCGCCGGCTTTTCCGCCGACCACGGCGCGGCGACCGGGCCGCCCTGGCCGGCGGTGGCCTCGCTGGTGAGGCGCGCCACGTCTTCCGGTTCGCCGGCGGCGGTCGCCACCGGCGCCGCGGCCGGCAGCTCGTCCCAGGAATATTGTTCCTCGAGCGAGTACGGCTTGCCCGGCGCGATGGGGAACCAGTTGTCGATGGCGCCGGTGGGGCAGGGCGGCACGCAGGCGCGGCAGTCGTTGCAGACCTCGGCCATCACGACGTAGTTGCGCGAATCGTGGGTGATGGCCTTCACCGGGCAGGTCTCCTCGCAGGTGTTGCAGCGGATGCAGATGCCCGGGTCGATGAGGTGCTGCTTGACGATGTCGTTCATGGCGGCCGCTCTTCCCTTCAGCCTCAGTTGAAGCGCACGTACTCGAAGTCCACCGGCTGGTTGTTGATGCCGCGCGCCGGCGGGGCGATCCAGTTGGCGAACTTGCCCGGCTCGGCGACGCGGCCCATCAGCGACTGCACGAAGGCGCGGTCCTCCTCGGTGGGCAGCCAGTCGCGGTGCTTGTGCGTCCACTCGGCTTCCGAGATCACCTTGCCCTCGGGGCTCAGGTGCAGCTCGCCGAAGATGCCGATCTTGCGGTGGAAGCCCTTGTGCGGCAGCGCGAAGCGGAAGGGGATGCCGAGCTTTTCCGGCACCTTGTTCCAGCGGTCGATGCCGCCCTGCACGTCCTTCACCCAGTCGTCGCGCAGGCGCTCG
>CAJPFL010000193.1 GCA_905339315.1 Rhodocyclaceae bacterium | reverse complement strand
GGAGAAGCTGATCCTCGACGTCATCTCGCTCGACTACCACGAGACCCTGATGGCCGCCGCCGGCCACCAGGCCGAGGCGGCGCGCAAGTCCGCCATGAAGGCCAACAAGGGCAAGTACATCCTGGTCGTCGAGGGCGCCATTCCCGTCGCCCAGAACGGCATCTACTGCAAGATCGGCGGCCATACCGCCATCGACATGCTGAAGGAGTGCGCCGCCGACGCCGCCGCGGTGATCGCCATCGGCTCCTGCGCCTCCTGGGGCGGCATGCCTTCCACCGACCCGAACCCGACCGGCGCCTCGAGCGTCGGCGACGTTCTCGGCAAGCCGGTGGTGACGATTCCCGGCTGCCCGCCCAACCCCTACAACTTCCTCGCCACGGCGGTGCATTTCCTCACCTTCGGCAAGCTGCCCGAGGTCGACCAGCTCGGCCGGCCGAAATTCGCCTACGGCCGCATCATCCATGAGCACTGCGAGCGCCGCGCCCACTTCGACGCCGGCCGCTTCGCCCACGAATTCGGCGACGAGGGCCACCGCAAGGGCTACTGCCTCTACAAGCTCGGCTGCAAGGGGCCGGAAACCTACGCCAACTGCTCGACCATCGGCTTCGGCGACGTCGGCGAATCCAACTGGCCGGTGGCCTGCGGCCATCCCTGCATCGGCTGCACCGAGAAGGGCATCGGCTTCACCAAGCCGATCCACGCCACGGCCCAGCTGCGCGGCATGAGCCCGCCCGCCTCCTACCCGCGCATCGTCGAGCAGCAGGGCAAGACCGGCTTCGCCGGCGCCGCGGCGCTGGCGGCGATTGCCGGCGCGGCGGCCGGCGGCGCCGCCATGCTGGCGAAAAACCTCGGCAAGCAGGACGCCGAGCAGAAGCCACAGCAAAAAGGCGAGTGACCATGGACCGGCGATATTTCTTCAAGGCATCGCTGGCCGGCGGCGCCGCCCTCGCCACGGGGGCGGCGACCTGCCCGGCGCAGGCGCGCGACAACAAGCCATTGCCGTCCGAGGCGCTCGGGCTGCTCTTCGATTCCACCCTCTGCGTCGGCTGCAAGGCCTGCGTCGCCGCCTGCAAGCAGGCCAACGGCATGCCGCTGGAGTTCTCCACCGAGGACCAGTACTGGGACACGCCGCTGGACATCTCCGGCAAGACGCTGAACGTCATCAAGGCCTACAAGCACGGCACGCCGGAAGTCAAGGACCGCGAGGAGAACGGCTTCGCCTTCATCAAGAAGTCGTGCATGCACTGCGTCGATCCCTCCTGCGTCTCGGCCTGCCCGGTCTCGGCCATGAAGAAGGACCCGAAGACCGGCATCGTGAGCTACGACAAGGACGCCTGCATCGGCTGCCGCTACTGCATCGCCGCCTGCCCCTTCGGCGTGCCGCGCTTCACCTACGATTCGGCCACGCCGCAGATCAGCAAGTGCCAGCTGTGCGTGCATCGCCACAAGGACGGCAAGTACGCCGCCTGCGCCGAGGTCTGCCCGACCGGCGCCACCCTCTACGGCACGGTGGCCGACATCAACAAGGAGATCGCCCGCAGGAAGGCGCTCAAGCCGGGTGAGAAGACGACGTTCCCGCGCGGCAAGCTGGGCGGCCCCGACCAGAGCTATCCCGGCGTGGCGGCGAAGTACCTCGACCACACCTACGGCGAGAAGGAGTTCGGCGGCACGCAGATGCTGATGCTCTCCGGCGTCTCCTTCCAGAAGCTCGGCTACCCGGACCTGCCGCCGCGATCCGACGCCGCGCTCTCCGAGGGACTGCAGCACACGCTCTACGGCGGCCTGATCGCGCCGATCGCCGTGCTGGGGGCGCTGACTTTCATCGCCAAGCGCAACGTCAAGCCTGACGACGAAGAGGGAGGCCACCATGGCTGATCACGCACACGCACACGCGCCGCGCCCGCTCGGCGGCGGCCTGCTCACGCCGTTTACGCTGCTGCTCGGCGTGCTCTCGGCGATCGCCGGCGTCATCCTGCTCTACCGCCTGTTCTACGGCCTCGGCGCCGTGACCAACCTCAACGACGGCTATCCCTGGGGCATCTGGATCGCCTACGACGTCGTCGTCGGCTCGGCCTTCGCCTGCGGCGGCTACGCCATGGCGCTCTTGGTCTACATCTTCAACAAGGGGCAGTACCACCCGCTGGTGCGGCCGGCGCTGCTGGCGAGCCTGTTCGGCTACACCCTGGCCGGCGCCTCGGTGATCTTCGACCTCGGCCGCTGGTGGAACTTCTGGCACATCTTCTGGCCCGGCTACGCCCAGGTGAACTCGGTGATGTTCGAGGTGGCGGTCTGCATCTCGGCCTACATCGTCGTGATGTGGATCGAGTTCTCGCCGGCCTTCCTCGAGAAGCTCGGCATGAAGGACGTTAAGCAGAAGCTCAACAAGCTGCTGTTCTTCTTCATCGCCCTGGGCGTGCTGCTGCCCTCGATGCACCAGTCCTCGCTCGGCTCGCTGCTGGTGATCTTCGGCCAGCAGATCCATCCGCTCTGGCAGTCGGGCTGGATGCTGCCGGTGATCTACCTGATGACGGCCATCCTGCTCGGCTTCGCGGTGGTGATCTTTGAGGCGACGCTGTCCTCGACCGGCTTCGACCGGCCGCTGGAGACGAAAGTGCTGACGCCGCTATCGAGGATCATGTTCTGGCTGCTCGCCGCCTACGTTGCCGTGCGCGTGCTGGACCTCGTCTTCCGCGGCGCGCTCGGCACGGCCTTCGCCGCGACCTGGCAGGCGTTCTGGTTCTGGATCGAGATGGCCTGCTTCGTCGCGCCGCTGGTCCTGCTGTCGACCGAGCAGGCGCGCCGCAGCGCCGCGAAGCTGTTCGTCGGCGCCGTGCTGCTGATGCTCGGCGGTTTCCTGCTGCGCATCAACGGCTTCCTCGTCGGCTACATGACGGGCGACGGCTGGCACTACTTCCCGTCGTTCGCCGAGCTCATGGTCACCGTCGGCCTGATCGCCTTCGAGATCCTGGCCTACATCGTCATCGTCAGAAAATTCCCCGTGCTGCCCGCCGCGCAGCCGGCCACGCGCTAAAGGAGAGGTAAAAAATGGGACAACGCATAACAATCGATCCGATCACCCGCATCGAGGGCCACCTGCGCATCGACTGCGACGTGGATGGCGGCAAGGTCAAGAAGGCCTGGTCCTCTGGCCAGATGTGGCGCGGCGTCGAGCTCATCCTGCTCGGCCGCGACCCGCGCGACGCCTGGGCCATCACCCAGCGCATCTGCGGCGTGTGCACCACGGTGCACGCCATCGCCTCGGTGCGCGCGGTGGAGAATGCCCTGCAGATGGAAGTGCCGGTGAACGCCCAGTACATCCGCAACCTGATCATCCTGGCGCACGCGGTGCACGACCACATCGTGCATTTCTACCACCTCTCCGCGCTCGACTGGGTCGACGTCGTCTCGGCGCTGAAGGCCGACCCGGACGCCACCTCGAAGCTGGCCGAGAGCCTGTCCTCCTGGCACGGCAACGGCAAGTTCGAGATGCGCGCCGTCAAGGAGCGCCTGAAGGGCTTCGTCGACGGCGGCCAGCTCGGCATCTTCAGCAACG
>CAJPFL010000192.1 GCA_905339315.1 Rhodocyclaceae bacterium | reverse complement strand
GCCGCGCGGCGATCGTGCCGGGACCGCCTTGCGCACCACCGCCGGCAGGCCGCAGAGCGACTCGATCTCGGCCTGCGAGAAGCCGCTGGCCTGCGCCAGCAGCTTGACGAGCTGCAGACGCAGCAACGGCGCCTGCAGCCGGCCCAGCAGCGGCTTGGCGGCGTGCACCAGTTGCGAGCGGCCCTCGGCAGTGGCGAGATCCTTGCCGGCTCTGAGCTCCTGCATGAGGAAGTCCGTGAGCGGCATGGCCTGCCGCCCCAGTTTGCGGAAAGCGTCCGCGCCGTGGGCACGCACATAACTGTCCGGGTCGTCCTCGGGCGGCAGGAAGAGAAAGGCGACGGTCTTGTTGTCGACGACGTGTTCCAGGCTGGCGTCCAGCGCCCTGGCTGCCGCCTTGCGGCCGGCGTTGTCGCCATCGAAGCAGAAGATGACGCGATCGGCCTGGCGCAGCAGTTTGTGCACATGGGTCGGCGTCGTGGCGGTGCCCAGCGTCGCCACGGCATTGCCGATGCCGTGTTGGGCGAGGGCAACGACGTCCATGTAGCCCTCGACGACGATGACGCAGTCCTCGTCGCGGATGGCGCTGCGCGCCTGCAGCAGGCCGTAAAGCTCGCGGCCCTTCTCGAACAGTGGGGTTTCCGGGGAATTGAGGTACTTGGGCTCGCCCTGGCCGATGACGCGTCCGCCGAAGCCGATGACGTTGCCGCGTTGGTCGAGGATGGGAAACATGATGCGGTCGCGGAAGCGGTCATAGCGTTTGCCGCCCTCGCCCTCGATGACCAGGCCGCAGTCGGCCAGCGCCTTGTTCTGGTAGTCGGGAAAGGCCGCGGCCAGGCCCTGCCAGCCGTCCGGCGCATAGCCAAGGCCGAAGCGGGCGGCGATCCCGCCGCTGAGCCCGCGTCCCTTCAGGTAGTCGATGGCCTTCGGGCTGGCCTTGAGCTGCTCCCTGTAATATTTTGCCGCCCGGGCCATGAATTCGGTGAGCGGGGCGGCTTCGGCGGCCTTCTGCCGCCGCTCGTCCGGGCGCTGCTGCGGCACCTGCAGGCCGATTTGTCCGGCCAGATCTTCGACTGCCTCGACGAAGCCGAGTCCGGAATATTCCATGAGAAAGCCGATGGCGCTGCCGTGCGCGCCGCAGCCGAAGCAGTGATAGAACTGCTTGCTCGGGCTGACCGAGAACGAAGGGCTCTTCTCGCTGTGGAAAGGGCAGCAGGCGACATAGTTCGCGCCCGCCTTTTTCAGGGGCAGGTAGCGCTCAATGACGTCGACGATGTCGATCCTGGCGAGGAGTTCCTGGATGAAGGATTCTGGAATCACGCTCAATTTCTCGGGACGCAGCGAAAACTGGACGCGCTCCCGGCCTTCAACCCATTATAGGAAAGGGCGCCGGTTTTGCCGGCAGTTTTATTTTGCCAGGGCGGCCTTGACCAGGCCGGAGACCTGGCCCATGTCGGCGCGACCGGCGAGCCTGGGCTTCAGCACCGCCATCACCTTGCCCATGTCCTGCACCCCGGCAGCCCCGCTGGCGGCGACGGCCTCGGCCACGGCTGCCCGGATTTCCTCCGCCGAGAGCGCCTGCGGCAGGTAGCCGGAGAGCACCTCGACCTCGAATTGCTCCGCATCGACCAGGTCCTGCCGGCCGGCCTTTCCGTACTGGGCGATGGAATCGCGGCGCTGCTTGAGCATCTTGTCGATGACGGCGAGCACGGCCGAATCGTCGAGTTCGATGCGCTCGTCGACTTCCTTCTGCTTGATGGCGGCCAGCAGCAGGCGGATGGCGCCCAGGCGGGCGGCCTCGCGGGCCTTCATGGCCGTCTTCATGTCTTCGCTGATCTTGGCTTTGAGCGACATATCGGGTTATGGGACGTAGCGGATACAAAGCAAAAAGCCCCGGCACTTCGCAGTCCGAGGCTGGCTGTGGGGCAGGCGGGACCCCGAACCGTCTTGGATGCCGGCGCCACTGCTGGCGTCCCGGGCACCCGGACGGTTATTAGTACATCTTCGGCGGCAGCATCTGGCTGCGGATTCGCTTGTGATGGCGCTTCACCGCAGCGGAGAGCTTGCGCTTGCGCTCGGCCGTGGGTTTCTCGTAGAACTCGCGCGAACGCAGCTCGGTCAGAAGACCGGTTTTCTCGATGGCGCGCTTGAAGCGGCGGATGGCCACTTCGAACGGCTCGTTTTCCTTGACGCGGATGCCAGGCATGCGGATTAACCCTGCTAACTGGGAAAGCCGCGCATTATATCCGCATTCGCGGGAAAGTCCAACAGCCCGATTCAGGCCGGTAGAATGGCCGACATGCTCGTCCTCGGCATTGAATCCTCCTGCGACGAAACCGGCCTGGCCCTCTACGACACGGGGCGCGGCCTGCTGGCGCATGCCGTCCATTCGCAGGTGGACCTGCACGAAGCCTATGGCGGGGTCGTCCCCGAACTGGCCTCGCGCGACCATATCCGCCGCATCGTGCCCCTCCTGCGCAAGATCCTGGCGGAGGCGGGCACCGGCCTGGAAACGGTCGATGCCATCGCCTATACCGCCGGGCCCGGCCTGGCAGGGGCCTTGCTGGTGGGGGCCGGTTTCGCCGAATCGCTGGCGCTGGCCCTGAAAGTACCTGCCTTGCCGGTGCATCATCTCGAGGGCCATCTGCTGTCGCCGCTGCTCTCGGCCGATCCGCCGCGTTTTCCGTTTGTTGCCCTGCTGGTGTCGGGCGGGCATACCCAACTGATGCGGGTCACCGGCGTCGGCCAATACGCGTTGCTGGGCGAGACACTGGACGATGCCGCGGGGGAGGCCTTCGACAAGACTGCCAAGCTGCTCGGCCTGGGCTATCCCGGCGGGCCGCAGCTGGCGCGCCTGGCGGAAACGGGGCAGGCGGGACGGTTTTCCCTGCCACGGCCGATGCTGCACAGCGGCGACCTGAATTTCAGCTTTTCCGGCCTGAAAACCGCGGTGCTGATGCAGGCGCGCAAGCGGACGCCGGGCGATTCCGGCAAGGCGGACCTGTGTGCGGAATTCCAGGCCGCCATCGTCGAAGTGCTGTCGGCCAAGGCGCTGGCCGCACTCAAGGCGACCGGGCTGAAGCAACTGGTCGTCGCCGGTGGCGTCGGGGCCAACCAGGCGCTGCGCGCCGCGTTGGACACCGGCACCCGGGCGGCAGGCGCCCGGGTGTTCTATCCCGAACTTGAGTTGTGCACGGACAATGGCGCAATGATTGCATTCGCCGGTGCGCAGAGACTGACTTTCGGAGCTGCCGCACATCAGGCCGGCAGTTTCGGCGTCAGGCCGCGCTGGGCGTTGGGGGAGGCGTGAACATGGAAGTGCCGGTGAACCGTTTCAAGCGCGCCCTGCGAGAAAGCAGGCCGCAGATCGGCCTGTGGTCGGTGCTGGCCAATGGATCGGTGACCGAGTTGCTGGGAACCTCCGGCTATGACTGGCTGCTCATCGACATGGAGCATGCGCCGAATGAACTGCCTGCCGTGCAGGCGCAGTTGCAAGCCCTGCGCGGCACGGTGACGGCGCCGATCGTGCGTCCGCCCTGGAACGACATGGTGTGGGTGAAGCGCGTGCTCGACCTTGGCGCCCAGACGCTGCTGATTCCCTATGTGCAGACGGCGGCGGAGGCGGCCCAGGCGGTCAGCTACATGCGCTACCCGCCGGCGGGGCGCCGCGGCGTGGCCGGCGGCACGCGCGCCACCCAGTGGGGCCGCATCCGCGACTACTACCTGCGCGCCGAGGAGGAACTGTGCCTGCTGGTTCAGGTGGAATCGCGCCAGGGTCTGGAGAATCTCGAAGCCATTGCGGCCACGCCGGGCGTGGACGGCGTCTTCATCGGTCCGGCGGATCTGTCCGCCGACATGGGCCACCTCGGCGATGCGCAGCATCCGCAGGTGCAAGGGGCGATCGAGGACGCGGTACGGCGCATCCGGCAGGCGGGCAAGGCGGCGGGGATTCTGGCGCGCGGGGAGCAGCAGGGGCGCAAATGGCTGGAGGCCGGCTGCCTGTTCGTTGCCGTCGGCGTGGACGCCAGCCTGCTGGCGCAGGCCGCCGACGGCCTTGCAGGGAAGTTCAGGACGTAGCGTTCTTCTTGCCGCCGATCTTCGGCTCGGTGCCGGCGCGGATGCGCTGCAGGTTGTCGCTGTGGCGCCAGAAAAGCAGCAGCGCGATGCAGAACACCGCGGTGAGGAAGTCTCCGGAACCGAGCGTCGCCAGCGCGATGATCGGCGCGGTGATGGCCGCGGCGATGGCGCCGAGCGAGGAATAGCGGAAGAACCACACCACGCCGATCCAGACTGCCAGGACGCCGAGCCCGAGCCACAGGCTGAAGCCGAACATCACGCCGGCGGCGGTGGCCACGCCCTTGCCGCCCTTGAAGTTGAGAAAGATCGAGTGCAAATGGCCGAAGAAGGCGGCGAAGCCGGCGATGGCCGCATCCTGCGGCTGGGCGCCGTAGACCGGGCCGAACTGCTGTACCAGAAATACCGCCAGCCAGCCTTTGGCCACATCGCCGAGCAGGGTGAGCAGCGCTGCCGGCTTGTTGCCGCTGCGCATGACGTTGGTGGCGCCCGGATTGCCGGAGCCGTAGCTGCGTGGATCGGCGAGGCCGAAAAGCCGGCTCGCCACTACCGCGAAGGGAATGGAGCCGAGGAGGTAGGCCAGGATGGCAAAACCGAGCGTTGTCATGTCGGATCACTTAGAATTTGGTTATGGTCGTTTCGCCTGGCCTGCTTGCGCGGGCCAGCCTTGACTGAAACTGCGTTTGCCGCATTTTAATCAATAACAGTTCATGGATCGCATCTTCATCGACGAACTGCGCGTCGAAGCCTGGGTCGGCATCTACCCGCGCGAGCGGGGCGCGCGCCAGACCATCGAGCTCAATCTCGAGTTCGGCGTGCCCGACGCCGCCGCCCAGCACGACGACATCGCCGACACCATCGATTACGCCGAAGTCATCGCCCGCATCCGCAAGGAACTCGGCGAGCGCCATTTCAATCTCCTGGAGACGCTGGGGGAGTTCGTCGTGGCCATGCTGACCGAGGATTTCGGCGCACCCTGGGTGAAGATTTCCATCGCCAAGACCGGCGTGGCGAGGGGCGTGAAGCGCGTCGGTGTGGCGATCGAGCGGGGCAAGCTCGCCTAGTCCGGCAGGCCGCAGTCCACTTCCTTCGGCTGCAGTACGCGCATGATTTCATGCGGCTGCACGCCGACCAGAAAGCCGCGCCGGCCGCCGTTGATGTAGATCAGCGGCAGGTCGAGGATGGTCTTCTCGATATACACCGGCAGTTTCTTCTTCGTGCCGAAGGGCGAGGTGCCGCCAATCATGTATCCCGTGTGGCGTTGCGCGGCCTCGGGTTTGCAGGGCGCGACGCTTTTCGCGCCGATTTGCCGCGCCAGGTTCTTGGTCGACACCTTGCGGTCGCCGTGCATCAGCACGATCAGCGGCTTGCCGGCCTCGTCCTCCATCACCAGGGTCTTCACCACGGCGTGCTCGTCGACGTTCAGTTCGCGCGCCGAGACGCGCGTGCCGCCGTGCTCCTCGTACTCGTAGAGATGGCTGGAGTGGGCGACGCGGTGCTGGCGCAGGAAGGCCGTCGCCGGGGTTTCCGGGGCATGGTTTTCGTGTTTCATAACAACATTCTACAAAATCCGCCTTGAACCTATCCTGGCGGGCGGCTATAAATGAAATGTTCCCATCACCTGGAGAACGAGCCGGAAGAAGCAGGAAGCGGTTGTTTCACCGGAGCACCCTTACGGGATCGTCGATCCCGCAGTTGCGCCTCATCGAAGGCGCCGCGCCGAAACTGGCGCACACAAGAGCCCCGCTTGCGGGGCTCTTTCATGCCACCCGCCCCGCGATTGCGGGGCTTCTCATTTCAGCCGCGGGGATGGTGCCGGGCGTGAAGCTGCTTGAGCCGTTCGCGGGCGACGTGGGTGTAGACCTGCGTCGTCGAGATGTCGGCGTGGCCGAGCAGAAGTTGCACCACGCGCAGGTCGGCGCCGTGGTTGATCAGATGGGTGGCGAAGGCGTGGCGCAGGGTGTGCGGCGAGATGCGCGTCGGCTCGATGCCGGCGCGCGCGGCATCGCGCTTGATCAGATGCCAGAACATCTGGCGCGACAGGCCCGCCCCGCGCCGGGTGACGAACACCGCGTCGCAGCTGCGGCCGGCAAGCAACTGCGAACGTGCCTCCTGCAGATAGCGTTCAAGCCATTCCAGCGCCACCTGCCCGAGGGGCACCAGCCGTTCCTTCGCGCCCTTGCCGAAGACCCTTACCACGCCCTCGTTGAGGCCGACCTCGAACAGCTTGAGCGCGACCAGTTCGGAGACGCGCAGGCCGGTGGCGTAGAGCACTTCGAGCATGGCGCGGTTGCGCAGGCCGAGC